>JACDAO010000450.1 GCA_013695405.1 Acidobacteriota bacterium
CCGTCTCCCCCGCCCGCATCTGCGCCAAAGCCGCAGACGCGGCTGGTAGTGATCGGCGACTCGGACTTCGTCACCAACTCGGTGTTGGGCACGCCCGGCAACCGCGACTTCTTCATGAACGCGCTCAACTGGCTGGCGCAGCAGGAAAACCTGATCGCGATTCGTCCGCGCGAGGCGGGCGACCGGCGCGTCACCATGACCGAGGATCAGCAGCGGCGGGTGCTGTACCTGTCGGTGCTCGGGTTGCCGTTGGCGGTGGCCGCGCTGGGGATCTGGACCTGGAGCCGGAGGCGCGGATGACGCGCGGGCGCTCGGCGCTGATCCTGCTGCTGCTGGCGGCAGGCCTTGGCGCCTACATCTGGTTCGTCGAGATGAAGCGGCCGGATCCCGACGCCGAGCCGAAGGCCGATCGGGTATTCGCCTCGCTCGACGCCAGCCAGATCAGCGAGCTGACGCTGCAGGCCGGCAACGGCGACGTCACTACGTTGAACAAGCAGGGCACCGAGTGGCGCATCGCCACGCCGGTGGTGGCGACCGCGGACGCGTCCGAGGTATCGGGCGTCACGACCAACCTCGCGACCCTCGACATCTCGCGCGTCATCAGCGAGTCGTCGGGCGATCTCGCGTCGTACGGACTCGACCGGCCGCGCCTGCGGGTGCGCTTCACCACCAAGGGAACACCGCAGGAACTGTTGATCGGCAGCAAGACGGTGACCGGCGGCGACGTCTATGCGAAGCTGGCAAACGCAGCGCGTGTGTTCCTGGTGCCCGCGTTTCTCGAACAGAGTCTGGACCGCACCACCTTCCAACTCCGCGACAAGGCGATCGTGTCGGTCGACCGCGAGGCGATCGACCGGATCTCGATCATCGGCCGGCCGGGCACCATCGAGCTGACCCGCGACGGTGAGAACTGGCGCCTGATTCAGCCCGTCGCCGCGCGCGCCGACAGCAGCGCCGTCAGCACCCTGCTGACCAGGCTGGTCTCGGGCCAGATGCAGGCATTGGTGGCCGAACAGCCCGCGACCCTCGACGTCTATGGCCTGCAGCCGCCACGCACGACCGTACGCGTGCTCGGCGGCGGGCGCACGCTGGGCGAAGTCCAGGTCGGCGACCCGAGCGGCGAGGGCGCCGTCCATGCGCGCGACAGCGCCCGGAAGATGGTGTTCACCGTCGAGGCCGCGCTCGCCACCGACCTGCAGCGTCCGGCCAACGAGTACCGCGCCCGGGAGCTGTTCGCGTTCCAGCCCTTCACGGTGACGCAGATCGTGGTGACGCGTGGCGACGCCAGCCGGACCTTCCAGAAGCGCACGACCGGCACCGGTGCCGCCGCCACCGATGCCTGGGCTCAGACCTCGCCGACCGATGCCACCGTCACGCCGGCGACCATCGACGATCTGGTGTCGAAGCTGAGCGCGGCGCGGGCCGAGTCATTCACCGCGGCGCCTCGCTCGAAGTCGGCGCCGATCCTGACCGTTGCCGCGACCTCCGCCGGCTCGGCGCAGGAGCGGGTCTCGTTCGTGCGCGATGGCGCCCAGGTGCTCGCGGTGCGCGACGGCGAACCCGGAGCCGCCCTCGTCGAGACCGCCACCTTCGAGGGCATCGTCGCGCTGTTGGACCGGCAGCCGTCGTCGTGAGGTGGGGGGGTGCCCGCACGCTTCGCCTGGCTGTCTGCCTGCTGGCGTGTCTGGCACCGGCCTGCGCCGCCACTCGCGGCCCACGGGCCACCACCGTCCCGAGTTCTTCGGCGGTGCCCGACGAGGCTGTTGCCGGACGCGTCGAGGCGCACTTCGCCGAGGCAGAGGCCGAGGCACTGTGGAGCGTGCGCATCGAACGCGCTGATACCCGCGCCGTGGTCGTCGATCGCCAGTCGGACCGACTGGTGATCCCGGCGTCGAACATGAAGATCGTGACGCTGGCCGCTGCCGCCACGCGGCTGGGATGGGACTACCGGTTCCAGACCACGATCGGCAGTCGCGGCGAGCGCCAGGCGCACGTGTTGCGCGGCGATCTGCTGGTGATCGGCGGTGCGGACCCCACCATCGGCGGTGGGCCCGATCCTCTTCGTACATTTCGCGAGTGGGCGCAGACGCTGCGCGCCTCCGGGCTGCGACGCATCGACGGCGACCTGATTGGCGACCCGTCCCGGTTCGGGGCCGACTGGCTCGGCGACACCTGGAGTTGGGACTACCTGCCCTTCGGCTATGGCGCCGCGTACTCCGGGCTGACCTACCACGAGAACGTGGCGCGGCTGACCGTCACCCCCGCCGACTCGCCTGACAGCGATGCGGTGGTCAGCCTCGACCCCGAAGGCTCCGGGCTGATCGTGTCGGCCCGGGTGGTGACGTCGGCCTCCGTGCCGACCGCGGCGCTGCGGGTGCGGCGCGATCCAGGCAGTTCGGTGATCAGCGTGGAGGGCACCGTGCCGATCGGTGGGGCGCCGCTGACGCGCACCGTCGCCGTGCCGGACCCGGCGCTGTTCTTTCTCACTGCCTTCCGTACCGCGCTGGCCGAGGCCGGCGTCGAGGTGCGCGGACGCACCAGGGTCGAGCCACTGACGGCCCCGGGCGACACCGTGGTGCTCACGCACCGATCCGAGCCGCTCGCCCAGGTGGCGCAGCGGTTCATGAAGGTCAGCCAGAATCTGTACGGCGAAGCGCTGTTGCGCGTGCTCGCGCCCGAGCGCGCAGCCTCGATGGCCGAGGCGAGGCAGGTCACCGCCAGCGCCCTGGAGACGCTGGGGGTGACCGCGGGTCAGGTGCAGGGCCTCGACGGCTCCGGGCTGTCGCGGCGCGACTTCGTCACCACGCGTGCGATCGTGACGCTGCTGCAGGCGATGGCGCAGCCGCCGCATCGCGAGGTGTTTCGCGCGACGCTGCCGGTGGCGGGCGTCGACGGCACGCTGGCCAGCCGCTTCAAGGACGGCTCGTGTGCGGGTCGGCTCGCCGCCAAGACCGGAACGCTGTCCAACGTGCGGGCGTTGTCCGGATACCTCACCTCGGCGACCGGAACGCCCTACGTGTTCTCGGTGATCGCCAACAATTACCTCGGCGCCGCCGGCCGGATCGACGAGGTGGTCGAGGAGGCGCTCAACGCGCTGTGCGCGTCGTGATCGCCGTCAGCTGATCGAGCGAGACGCCCACACCGCCCGCCTGGGCCAGGTCGGCGCGGCCGCCGCCCTTGCCGCCATGGGCCGCGCAGATCTCGCGGACGAGTGAGGCAGCGTCGATATCGACCAGATCGGCGCTCCGGGCCACGGCCAGCGCATGCGGCGCCGGTCCGCCGAGCAGCGTCACCAGTCGGCCCGGCACGGTGGTGAGTGTCGACGCCGCGTCACGCAGCGCGCCGGCATCGGCATCGCCGAGATGGGCCACCAGCACGGCGGTCTCGCCCACCGTCGTGAACTGCGCATCCAGCGCCGCCACCTCGAACGCCGTCAGTCGATCGGCCAGCAGCCGGCGACTACGCTGCTCGGCCTTGAGATCGTCACGCAACTTCTCAATCGATCGGGCGAGCAGCGCAGGGCCGATTGACAGCGAACGCGCGGCCTCGTCGGTCACCAGCCGCAGTTCGCGATAGCTCTCGAGCGCCTTGCGGCCGCAGACGAACGTCACCCGGCTGCCGCCGCGCACTCGCTCGACGCCACGAACCAGGATGCTGCCGACTTCGCCGGTGCGGTGCACGTGAGTGCCGCCGCAGGCCGACAGGTCGTGCCCGCCGATGTCAATCAGCCGAATCGGTCCGGTTCGGGTGGTCGGCCGGCGCAGCCTGGACTCGGAGGCGAGGTCTGCCGCCTCGGCATAACGGATCGCGACCGGGCGGTCGTCCCAGACGATGGTGTTGGCGTGGTCTTCGGCGTGCCGGCATTCGGCGGCCGAGACTTCCCGGTGCAGGTCCAGCGTGCAGACCTCTTCGCCGAGGTGCACGCTCTGGGTGCGCGCCTCGATCAGGTCGAATGACGCCGACAGGATGTGCTGCCCGGAATGCTGTTGCCGGGCGTCACGGCGGCGAGGACCGTCGACAGCGCCATGGACCACGTCGCCGATCTGCAGCGGCGCGGTGACCGCGTGCCACACTTGCGTGTCGTCCGCGGACACGTCTTGCACGGGCACCACCGTGTCGCCCGCTCGCAACACGCCGAGATCATGCGCTTGTCCGCCCGAGGTCGGGTAGAACGCCGAGCGATCCAGCGCGACCCGCCAGGCGCCTGCCTCGTGTTCGCAGGCGACCACCACTGCCTCGAACGCCAGCAGGCCGGGGTCGTCGTAGTACAGGCGGGTAGTCACACGCAAGCCATTCAGCGCACGCGGAACAGCAGCAGGTGCTGCCAGGGCAGCGAGTCGACGCGTCGATCGAGCAGGTAGCCCTCGGCGTCGAACTCCTGCACCGCCTGCTGCACGCTCATCTTGTGCTCGGCGCGGATCGGCACGCGCGGGTCTTCCTTGCGGAACTCGAGGATGGCGATTCGGCCGCGCGGCGAGAGCGCGGCCTTCATGCGACGCAGCACGCGTTGTGGCTCGGCCAGCTCATGGTAGACGTCGACCATCAGGATCAGGTCGACGCCGCCGGTTGGCAACCGCGGGTCGTCCTGGGTACTGCGCACGAGTTCGACGTTGGCGAGCCCCAGCGTCCTGGCGCGGGCCCCGACCAGCGCGAGCATCTCCGGCTGCAGGTCCACGGCAAGCACCTTGCCGCTGGATCCGACCTCGCGGGCCAGCCGCTCGGTGTAGTACCCGGATCCGGCGCCGAAGTCGGCGACGACCATGCCGGGGCGCAGTTGAAGTTCGCGAATCGCCAGGCTTGGCCGTTCTTCCTGCTCGCGTTCGCCCCGGTCGAGCCACGGCGCGCCCTGGTGACCCATCACCCCGGCGATGACGCGGCCGGACACCGGGTGCACCGCACCGCCCTGCTGCACGGCCAGCACCACAGCCGTCACACCGACCGCGATCACGAGAACGAGCAGGGCCAGCAGCCGACGCATGCGGATCATCATGTGCGCTTGGACGCTCCCGCGGCGGACCGCGTGCCCCACGATCACCGCGCCCAGCCCTTCGCCCGGACGATGATCACAGGTCGAGCGTGAAGTGGTAGGCCGCGATGCGCATGCGCTGCCGGAAGTAGAAGCGGTGCGCGGCGTGCCGGTGCACGCCGGAATCGAGTTCGAAGGCGACGCAGCCGTTCGCCCGGGCATGCTCGACCAGCCACTGCAGCAACGCCTCGCCGTGACCAGCCGAGCGCGTCGTCTCGTCGGTGACCAGGTCGTCGACGTAGAGCACCCGTGCGCTCTTCAGCTGATCGAGCAACCGGATGCCGGCCACCGCGACCACCCGGCCGTCGACCCGGTGCAGCACCAGCTGCAGGCCAAGCGGCTCGGCGGCGCGGACGGTGGCGACGAACGCGGTCCCGTCCAGGTGCGGACGCAGCTGCCGCATCACCGGGAAGGCCTCGCCGATGTCGCTGTCGGTGGTGGCAAACGCGGTGGTGGTCGTGGTCACTGGCAGATCACCGGTTCAGCGCGGCATCGGCGACGCCCGCTTCGGCAAAGCCACGCGCACGCAGCAGGCAGCTGTCGCACCGCCCGCAGGGACGGCCCGCGGCGTCGGGCACGTAGCAGGAGAGGGTCAGGCCGTAATCGAGCCCCAGTTGCCCGCCGCGCCGGATGATTTCGGCCTTGGTCATGTGCTGCAGCGGGGCGTGGATGCGGAAATCGGTGCCGCCGACCCCGGCGCGAGTCGCCAGCCGCGCCATGCGTTCGTAGGCTCGCACGTATTCGGGACGGCAGTCCGGGTAGCCCGAGTAATCGAGCGCGTTGATGCCGATGAAGATGTCGGCCGCGCCAACCGTCTCGGCCCAGGCCAGGGCCAGCGACAGGAAGATTGTGTTGCGGGCCGGCACGTACGTCGACGGGATGCCCTCGACGGTCGACAGATCCCGGTCCATCGGCACCTCGCCGACGCCGGTCAGGGCCGACTCGGCGACGGCGCGCAGGTCGAGATCGATCTCGACGTGGCGGCGCACCCGCAGCGCCTGCGCGACCCGGCGGGCCGCCTCGATCTCCTGCACGTGGGTCTGACCGTAGCGCACGGTCAGGGCGCACAACCCGTAGCCCAATTCGCTGGCGATGGCCGCGGCCGTGTACGAGTCCAGTCCCCCGCTGAGGAGGACGATGGCGGGCTGCGTCGGGGTGCTCATACGCGTCGGGCCGCCGGGTCCCAGATGTACTTGTGCTGCTGCAGCTGCAGCCGGACCGGCAGCCGGTCGG
>JACDAO010000457.1 GCA_013695405.1 Acidobacteriota bacterium
ACACCGTGATCACGACCATCGGCTTCGCGATCGCGGTGCTGATGGCGATTGGCGCGGTGTTCGGCGCGATCAACACGATGTACACCGCGGTTGCCAACCGGACCCGCGAGATCGCCACGCTGCGCGCGCTCGGCTTCGGGGCCCTGGCGATCGTCGCCTCGGTGCTGGCCGAAGCGGCGGTGCTGGCAGTGCTCGGTGGCGTGCTCGGCGGCGCCCTGGCCTGGGTGGTGTTCGACGGCTACCAGACGTCGACGATGAACTGGCAGTCGTTCAGCCAGGTCGCGTTTGCCTTCCGGGTCACACCGACACTGCTCGGGCAGGGCCTGCTGTGTGCGCTGGTGATGGGCCTGCTCGGCGGGTTGCTGCCGGCGGTCCGCGCCGCCCGCCTGCCGATCGTCAACGCGCTACGCGAACTGTAGAACGCAGACCGACGGCATCAAGCATCAGGCAGTGAACATGACGCCCTGCGCTCACCACCGGTGGTACGCGGGGTGCCCGGGCTCGACGGCGACGAACAGTCCGCGGCAGGTGGCCGTGACGCGGCCGGCGGCGTCCAGCGTGCCCTCGACCGTGCAGCGGTCCCCACCCGTGTCGACCACGCGCGCCACCAGGTGGAGCGGCCCGCCGCTCGGCGTCGGGTGGGTCATCTCGATGCGGTAGTTGGCCGTCACGGTGCAGGGCGGCTGGTCGAGACCGCGCTGCTGCATCAAGGTCCAGGCGGCTGCCCAATTGCAATGACAGTCGAGGACGGTGCCGATGATGCCGCCGTTGACGATGCCGGGGAAAGCCTCGTGATACGACGCCGGGGTCCACTCGGCGACCAGCAGGTCGCCCTCGACGAAGCTGCGCACGTGCAGTCCGCTGGCGTTCGCCGGGCCGCAGCCGAAGCAGATCGAGTGCGGCGAGTAGCGCTCCTGAAGGCTCAGGCTCACGGCGCGATCATGCCATGCCTGCCACCCCGCCGTATGATGCGGCTCTCTCGACCATCTGGAGGTGAGTCATGAAGCGACGCGAGTTCCTGAGCACGGCCGGTGCCCTCGTGGCGGCGCCGTTGGGCGGCCGTCTGCTGGCGCAGTCCGATCGGCGGCGGCGCCTGCTCTACATCGCGCAGCCCGGCATCCGCAACTACCAGTCGTACGGCGGCGTGGGCGTGCTGGTCTTCGACATCGACCGCGACTACGCGTTCGTGCGACGCATCCCGACCTGGCAGGTGGCGGCTGGCGCCGAGGCCGACAACGTCAAGGGCATCGCGGCCAGTGCGGTCACCGGCCGGCTCTGGGTCAGCACCATCAAGCGATTGGCGTGCATCGACCTGGCCGACGATCGCCTGCTCTGGGACGTCGCGCCGACGGGCGGCTGCGACCGACTCTCGGCGTCCCCTGATGGGCGGGTCCTCTACGTGCCGTCGTTCGAGGGGCCGCACTGGAACGTCATCGACGGGCTGACCGGGCAGACGATCACCACGATCGTGGTCAACTCCGGGGCGCACAACACGCTGTATTCGGCCGACGGACGACAGGTCTATCTCGAAGGCCTGAAATCGGCCCACCTGAGCGTCGCCGACGCCGCGACCCATCGCGTCATCGCCACGGTCGGGCCATTCTCTGCACCGGTGCGGCCGTTCACGGTCAACGCGGCGCAAACGTTGTGCTACGTCAACGTCAACGAGCTGTTGGGATTCGAGATCGGCGACCTGCGCAGCGGCAAGGTGCTGCACCAGGTGGTCGTGCACGGCGTGTCCAAGGGGCCGGTGGCCCGCCATGCGTGCCCAAGCCACGGCATCGGCCTGACCCCGGACGAGGCCCAACTGTGGGTCGCCGACGGTCACAACCAGGCAATGCACGTGTTCGACAACACCGTGATGCCGCCACGCCAGGTGGCCAGCGTCACGGTCCGCGACCAGCCGGGCTGGATCACCTTCAGCCTCGACGGCCGGCACGCCTACCCGTCGACCGGAGAGGTCTTCGACGTGGGCACCAGACGACTGGTGAAGGCGCTGCGCGATGAAACCGGGCGCGAGGTCGGCAGCGAGAAGCTGCTAGAAATCGACTTTGCCAACGGCAAGCCGGTGGCCGCGGGCAACCAGTTCGGCGTCGCAGTTCGCCGTTAGCTGCAGCCGCGACGTCCCCCGCCCGTAGCCGCCGGACTCGTCCGGCGGACGGTGGGCG
>JACDAO010000476.1 GCA_013695405.1 Acidobacteriota bacterium
AGTCCCAGTTGTCGGCCGGAGTGGTCTGGTAGTGCCACACGTATTCGCCGGTGTCGGGGCGGATCGCCAGAATCGAACAGAGATAGAGGTTGTCGCCGCCGTCGGGACTGCGCAGCTGGCGCGACCACGGCGAGCCGTTGCCGGTGCCGATGTACAGCAGATCCAGTTCGGGGTCGTAGGCCATGCCATCCCAGGGCGTGCCGCCGCCGCCGTACTTCCACCACGCGCCGGTCCAGGTCTTGGCCGCCGTCGCCATCGCCGCGTTCTCGAACGGCAAGCTCGGGTCGCCGGGCACGGTCCAGAAGCGCCAGGCCTCCTTGCCGGTGTCGGCGTCATAGGCCGCCACGAAGCCGCGGACGCCGAACTCGGAGCCGCTGGTGCCGGTGATCACCTTGCCCTTGATGACGCGGGGCGCGCTGGTGATGCTGTAGTCGTCCACCTTGCTGGCGACCTGCGTGCTCCAGACCTGCCGGCCGGTGCCGGCATCGAGCGCCACCAGCCGGCTGTCGAGGGTGCCGACGAAGACCTTGCCGTCGTGGTACGCCACGCCGCGGTTGACCGGCCCGCAGCACAGGCTCGGCCCGAGCCGTTTACGCAGCCCCCGCGCATCGGTGCTGAAGGTCTGCTGTGGAATCTGCGGATCCCAGCGCCATTTCAGCGCGCCGGTCCGTGCGTCAATGGCGAACACCACGCTCCAGGGCGTGGTGCCGAACAGCGTGCCGTCGACCACCAGCGGGGTGCCCTGGATCTGTCCCGCGAACGCATCGACCTCGGTGGCCCAGGCCAGGCCAAGACGCTGGACGTTGTCCTGCGAAATCAGCGTCAGCGGGCTGTAGTGGGTCTCGGACTGATCGCGGCCGTACATCGGCCATGGCTGATCGGCGCCGGCCGCGCCTGGCACGCCCGCCTGCAGGCCGGCGGCACCCGACGCCTGAATCGCGGTCCAGCCGAGCGCGGCACACAGCGGCATCACCGTCAGGGCAATCAGCGCCAGCCAGCGCGATGCGCCGCGTGAAAAGGCTGAGGGAGGCGTGCACACGCGCATGGCGCATTCTTCCATGACTGCGCGAGGGGTCGAGCCGAGTCGTCACTGATCGGCAGACGCGCCGCTACAATCGCCCCATGTTGACCGACGTCTGGCCCGCTGCCGCGAGCGCCATCGCCCTGCTCGTGCTCGTGCTCGCGCCGACGGTCGCCACGGCGCCCCCCGATCGTTCGTCGACGAGCTGGCCGCCACGGGTAACGAACGGTCGGTCGCGGTGGACCTTCGGCACGCCAGTCCGCCTTGACGATCGTGGATCGCTCGGCCGGGTCGACGTCGAGGTGCTGCCGGACGGCTCGGTCGTCGCAGTGCGATGAACCTGCGGGTCGTCGTGGTCTGGTGGCTGGTCTGCGCGCTGTGGAGCAGCACCTTCCTGTTCATCAAGCTCGGCCTCGGCGAGATTCCGCCACTGACGTTTGCGTGGGTCCGATTGGCGATCGCGCTGACCGTGCTGGCTCCGCTCGCGGTCGCCAGCCGGGCCACGTGGCGGCTGGGCGCGTGGGACGTCGCGCATGTCTGCATCGCCGGCGTCCTGTTGCTGGGCCTCAACTACGGGCTGGTGTTCTGGGGGTCGCAATTCGTCCCCTCGGGCCTCGTCGCGATCCTGCAATCGGGCACGCCGGTGCTCGCGCTCGGGTTCGGGTGGTTGCTGGGATCCGAAGCCGTGACCGGCCGCAAGCTGCTCGCCGTCGCGCTCGGCGTCGGCGGCGTGGCGACCATCTTCGGCGCGCAAGCCACCGAGTCCAACCGCATGGCAGTGGTCGGTGCCGCTTCGGTGCTGGCCGGATCCGTGTGCGTGGCGTTTGCTTACGTCTGGCTCAAGACCCACGGCCAGCACCTCCTGCGCACGTCGGTCACCGCGCTCCAGTCGCTCGCCGGGCTGATTCCCCTGGCCGCACTCGGCCTGGCGCTCGAAGGGGTGCCCCAGCCCGGGCACTGGTCAATCACGACATGGACGGCGCTGCTGTACCTGGGCCTGCTCGCCTCGGTGGCCGCCTTCTGGTTGAACTACTGGCTGCTGGCGCACATGGACACGTCGGCGATGTTGATGATGGGGGTCGCAGAAGTCCCGATCGCGGTGGCGCTTGGCGCTATCGTCTTCGGGGAACGCCTGCCCCCGGGCACGCTGCTGGGCGCCACGTTCGTGCTGGGCGGCGTGCTGGCCACACTCACCGGCCAATCGGTGACTGCCGACCGCCAGCACTGGCGGCCGCGGCGCGGGTGACGCCGAGCCAGCGGCTGCCGCGGCGACGCGATGGGACCGGCTGCTTGGCGCCTTCGAGATTGTGGCATCGCCGTCGCCGCTGGGTGTACAGTCCCGGCATACCCCCTATGCCTGCCCTCTCCAGACCGCCACACCCGCGTCTACGGATCGGGTTGACCTGCATCCCGCTCGTCTGCGCGGTGCTCGCCGCCGGCCCGGCCGCGGCGCAACCCGGCACACCAGCGCCGGCCACCCCTGTTGCGCCTGCTACGCCTGCCCGACTGGAGTTGCAGGCCAACGACCACGTCGTGCTGCTCGGCAACACCCTGGCCGACCGGCAGCAGTACTTCAACCACTTCGAGACGACGTTGCTGGTGGTGTTTCCGTCGCTCGACCTGACGGTGCGTAATCTCTCCCGCAGCGGCGACACAATGACGCTGCAGCCGCGGCCGCTCAACTTCGGCGACGCCGCCACGCACCTGACCGCGCAGCGGGCCGATGTGATCCTGGCCTTCTTCGGGCTCAACGAGTCGTTTGCCGGTGAACAG
Organism: Acidobacteriota bacterium; assembly: GCA_013695405.1. Lineage (GTDB taxonomy): Bacteria > Acidobacteriota > Vicinamibacteria > Vicinamibacterales > Vicinamibacteraceae > Luteitalea. The sequence continues at coordinate 2,795 of JACDAO010000476.1, forward strand.
GGGCTGCCTGATTTCGAGCGCGATCTCGAGGCCTACGTCGCGAGTCACCGCACGGCCCGCTACAACGGCCGCAGTGCACCGCGCCTGGTGCTGGTGTCGCCGATTGCCCACGAGACCCTGGCGCGGCTGGTGCACGTCGACGTCGACGCCCGCAATCGCGAGCTGGCCAGGTACAC
>JACDAO010000483.1 GCA_013695405.1 Acidobacteriota bacterium
GCCGAGGCGCCGCCCGCGCCTGGCGCGTCGTCCCCGCCCGCGGCGCGGCACCGCGACCTCGTCGACGCCTATTGTCTGGACTGTCACGACGACAGCACGAAAGAGGCTGGGCTTTCCCTCGAGGCGATCGTCGCGGGCGACGTTGCCGCGCATGCCGACGAGAGGGAGAAGGTCGTCAAGAAGCTGAGCGCGCGTCAGATGCCTCCGGTCGGAGAACCGCGTCCAGACGAGGCCACCTACGCCGCGACGATCTCGGCGCTCGAGGTCAGCCTCGACCGCGCCGCCGCGGCGCACCCGAATCCGGGGCGTACCCCGGCGATCCGCAGGCTCACGCGCACCGAGTACCGCAACGCGATCCGCGATCTGCTCGCGCTCGACGTCGACGTCGCCTCGCTGCTGCCGGCAGACGAGTCGAGTCATGGCTTTGACAACGTCACGGTCGGCGATCTGTCCCCGACGCTGCTGGAACGGTACATGTCAGCCGCGGAGAAGATCAGCCGGTTGGCGCTCGGGCGTCCGAGCCGCGCGCCAGGCGGCGAGACGTTCAGGATTGCGCCCGACCTCACACAGGAGGAGCACCTCGACGGCCTGCCGGTCGGCACACGCGGCGGCGCGGTCATCCGGTACACCTTTCCGCAGGACGGCGAGTACGAGCTGCAGGTGCGGCTGATGCGAGATCGCGACGAGAAAGTCGAGGGTCTGACCGAAGCGCACGATCTGGAGGTACTGCTGGACCGGCAACGCGTCCACGTGTTCGCGGTCGCACCGGTGCCATCGTCAGGCGCCGACGGCCGGGCCCGCGAGGCCGACGCTCACCTCACCATTCGCGTGCCCGTGCGCGCCGGGCCGCACGTGCTCGGCGTGACGTTTGCGAAGAAGCCGTCAGACCTGCTCGAGACCGCGCGGCAGCCGTATCAGGCGCACTTCAATTCGTATCGCCATCCGCGGGTCCAGCCAGCCATCTACTCGGTGTCGATCCTCGGTCCACTCGGGGCCAGCGGCACCGGGGACACCCCCAGCCGCCGGCGCATCTTCGGCTCGCCTCAGGCCAGCCGTGCGCAGCAGGGCCGCTCCGCCAGGCAGATCCTGTCGTCGCTGATGCGCCGGGCCTACCGGCGGCCGGTGACCGAGGCGGACCTTCGGGGGCCGTTGAAACTCTACCGAACGGCGCGGTCGGATGGCGACTTCGACGCCGGCATCGAGCTGGCGCTGGCCGGCGTGCTGGTCAGTCCCGAGTTCCTGTTTCGAGTCGAGCGCGACCCGCCAGGCCTCCCGGCGAGCACGCCCTACCGCATCAGCGATCTGGCGCTGGCGTCCCGGCTGTCGTTCTTCCTCTGGAGCAGCATCCCCGACGATCAACTGCTCGACGCGGCCGTCGCCGGTACGCTGCGCCAGCCGGCCGTGCTCGAGCGTCAGGTGCGGCGCATGCTGGCCGACGATCGGTCGCGCGCGCTGGTCACCAACTTCGCGTCGCAATGGCTGCACCTGCGCAATCTCGACGCGATCACGCCGGACATGCGTCTGTTTCCGGACTTCGACGACAACCTCCGCGACGCGTTCCGTCAGGAGACTGAACGCTTCGTCGACAGCATCCTGCGCGAAGACCGCAGCGCGCTCGACCTTCTGAGCGCCAATTACACGTTCCTCAACGAACGGCTGGCCAGGCATTACGGCATCCCGCACGTCTACGGCTCACGCTTCAGGCGCGTCACGCTGGGCGAGGACAGCGGGCGAGGTGGGCTGCTCCGCCAGGGCAGCATGCTGACGGTCACCTCCTATGCCACGCGGACGTCGCCGGTGTTGCGCGGCAAGTGGGTGCTCGACAATCTGCTCGGGGTCCCACCGCCCCCGCCGCCCCCCAACGTCCCGACGCTCAAGGACAACACCGTCGACGGCAGCCTCTCGGGCCGCAGGCGCCTTGCCGAGCACCGGCAGAACAAGGTTTGCGCCAGGTGCCACAACGTGATTGATCCGGTCGGCCTGTCACTCGAGACGTTCGACGCGGTCGGCCGCCGGCGACGTGTCGAAGACGGGGTGCCAATCGATGCATCTGGAGGACTGCCCGATGGCAGTCGATTCGAAGACGTCGGCGGACTCGAAGCGGCGCTGCTCGCCCGGCCGGAATTGTTTGTCGGCACCCTGACCGAGAAGCTGCTCACTTACGCGTCCGGACGAGGCGTCGAGTCCTTTGACGCCCCCGCCGTCCGCGCCATCGTCCGCGACGCCAGGGTTGACAACTTCCGCATGTCGTCGATTGTGCTGGGCGTGGTTCAGAGCCAACCGTTTCAGATGAGGACGTCACGATGATCGTCACCAGGAAAGCCATCGCCCGCCGGACGCTTCTTCGTGGCATGGGCGCGACCGTCGCACTCCCGTTGCTCGACGCGATGCTGCCTGCGATGACCGCGTTCGCGAAGACGCCGGCCATGCCGGTGCGCCGTCTGGGTTTCGTCTACATGCCGATGGGATGCGACCTCCCCCGGTGGACGCCATCGGCCGTGGGGCGCGTGGTGGATCTGCCATCGACGCTGCAGTCGCTCGCGCCGGTCGCGAATCAGTTGACGATCCTCTCCAACCTCGAGCTGAAGAACGCGTACCCGGGCACGCATGCGACCTCCAACGCTGCGTTCCTGAGCGCAGCCAAGGCCAAGTGGACCGAGAGCACCGACTACTACCTGGGGACGACCATCGATCAGGTGGCCGCGCAGCAGATGGGCCGCGGCACCCTGCTGCCGTCGCTCGAGTTGTCGATGGACTTGCTCCAGACCGTGGGGCAGTGCGACAACGGCTACGCGTGCGTGTATCAGAACAACCTCTCGTGGTCGTCGCCGAACACGCCGCTTCCGGCCGAGGCGCACCCGCGTCTGGTCTTCGAACGGTTGTTTGGAGAAGGAGGGAGCCCGGTCGATCGCCAGGCGGCCCTGCGCAGACGCGCCAGCCTGCTCGATGCGGTGCGCGAGGACATCACGCGCCTGCAGCGCACGCTCGGACCTGAGGATCGCACCCGGGTCGGGCAGTATCTGGAGACCGTCCGCGAGGTCGAGCGCCGAATCCAGAAGGCCGAGGCCCAGACGGCCGATGCGCCGTTGCCCGATCTCGACCGGCCCGCGGGTGTGCCGGCGTCCTATGCCGAGCACGCGCGCCTGATGTTCGACCTCCAGGTGCTGGCGCTACAGGGTGACGTCACCAGGGTCATCACCTTTCAGCTGGCGCGGGAAACCAGCAATCGGACGTACAACGAGATTGGCGTGCCTGACCCGCATCACCCGCTGACCCACCATGGCAACGATCCGCAGAAGGTGGCGCGGATGGCGAAGATCAATGCGTTCCATGTCTCGCTGTTCGCCTACTTCCTCGAGAAGCTGCAGTCCACGCCCGACGGAGATGGAACTCTCCTGGATCACTCGCTCTACCTGTATGGCAGCGGCATGGGCGACCCCAACGTGCACAACCACGTCAACCTGCCGATTCTCGTCGCGGGCGGTGCCGCCGGCCGGCGCGATGGGGCCCGTCACATCGCGTATGCGGAGCCCACGCCGCTGGCAAACCTCCATCTCACGCTGCTGGAGCGGGCGGGTGTCCGTCTCGATGCCTTTGCCGACAGCAAGGGTCGGGTCGACGAGCTGCTGTCCCTCTGAGGGCACGACGCCATGACCGGCGGGGTGCGGCGCTCCTTTCTCTGCACGGCGGTGGTGCTGCTGTCTCTGTCGAGTGTGCGAGCGGCCGGCGGCGACGCCCGGCTCGCCGACGCCGCCGAACGGGCGGACTGGTCGCGCGTTCGCGCGCTGATCGGGCAGCGCGCCGAGGTCAATCCGTCCCAGGTTGATGGGATGACGGCGTTGCACTGGTCGGCCTACCACGACGATCAGACGATCACGGAGCTGCTGGTGCGGGCTGGGGCCAACGTCAAGGCCGCGAATCGATATGGCGTGACCCCGCTGTCGCTGGCCTGCACCAATGGCAACGCCGCGATGGTCGAGTTGTTGCTGACAGCCGGCGCCGATCCGAACGTCAGCCTTCCCGGCGGAGAAACGGCCCTGATGACGGCCGCGCGCACCGGCGCGATGGCCCCGGTGCAGGCGCTCCTGTCTCACGGCGCCCTCGTCGACAACAAGGATGACCGACGCGGGCAGACCGCACTCATGTGGGCCGCCGCGGAAGGTCACGCCGACGTCGTCGAGGTCCTGATCGAGGCGGGCGCGGATCTACGAGCCCGCGTGCCGTCCGGCTTCACGCCGCTCTTGTTCGCGGTCAGGGAAGGGCGCCTCGACGTGGTGCGCGTGCTGTTGAAGGCCGGGGCGAACGTCAACGAGGCGATTCCGGTCGACGGCCCACGCCGGCGGAGCTATGGCGGCGGACTCCCGCCCGCGGGCGCCACACCGCTGCTGCTGGCCGTCAGGAACGCGCATTTCGACGTGGCGGCGACCCTGTTGGAGGCTGGGGCCGATCCGGACGCCGCGGCGCCGGGGTACACCGTCCTGCACGCGATCACCGCGGTGCGCAAGCCTGGCGTCGGCGACAACGACCCCGCGCCTGAAGGCTCGGGCACCATGTCCAGCCTCGACCTTGTCAAGGCGTTGGTGGCTCGTGGTGCCGACGTCAACGCCCGGATGACCAGGACGCCGAACCTGAACAACACTCGCTTGAACGAACGCGGGGCGACACCGTTCCTGCTGGCCGCGCTGACCGCGGACGCGGACCTGATGAAGGTGCTGGCCGCGTCTGGCGCCGATCCGTCACTGACCAACGCCGACAACAGCACGCCGCTGATGGTCGCGGCCGGCCTCGCGACGCGGTCGCCGGGTGAGGATGCCGGCACGGAGCCTGAAGTGCTGCAGGCGTTGCAGGTCGCGCTCGACCTCGGCGCCGACCTCGATGCGGTCGACAACAACGGCGAGACGGCGATGCACGGCGCTGCCTACAAGAACCTGCCGGGCGCCGTGACGTTCCTGGCCACGAAGGGTGCCCGCATCGACGTCTGGAACCGGCCGGACAAGTTCGACTGGACCCCGCTCGCGATCGCGGCCGGGTACCGGTTCGGCAACTTCAAGCCGTCGCCGGAGACCGAGGCCGCCATTCGCGCGGCGATGGTCGCGGCGGGCGTCACGCCGCCGGCAGTCGTCGTCGCCACGACCAGGCAGATTTACTAATCCTGACGGCAACGGCGCGCATACTGGTGGGCAGATCACGAAATCAATTGAACAGGTAGCTGCGTGGGCGGGTGGGATATATTCGCCCCTCACCCTGAAGCGAGGAGAAGCATGCAGACAGCCGTTCGGCGAGCACTGTGCGTTTTCGGAATCCTGGCGATGTGTGCCGCCACTGTCGGCGCGCAGGCGCCGGTCAGCGTCTCAGGCACGGTGACGGGTCGCGCCGACGGGATGCCCGTGTCTGGCGCGGTGGTGTCGCTCGTCGGGACTGGCGTGACGACGACCACCGACGGCACCGGCCGCTATGTGATCGAGATTCCTGCCGCGCTCGCGGCCGGGACCGTGCAATTGCGGATCGAGGCGTTCGGGCTCCCCGCACGATCGTACGACGTGGTGCTGGCGCCCTCGGGTGCGACCACGTTCGACGTCGCCATCAGCCTCGGCTTCGAGGAGCAGGTCACGGTCGGCTCGCGCGCCGCAGGAGCGGAAGCCGAGCAGGCGGTGCCGGTGGACATCATCACGCAGGCACAAATCGCCTCGAGCGGCTACGCCGAGACCGCACAGGTGCTCCAGGCGCTGGCGCCATCCTTCAATTTCCCGAGGCCCACGATTACGGACGGCACCGACACGGTCCGCCCGGCGACGCTGCGCGGTCTCGGCCCCGACCAGGTGCTGGTGCTGATCAACGGCAAACGCCGTCATCAGAGCGCACTCGTTCACCTGAATGGCAGCGTTGGCCGCGGGTCCACCGGCGTGGACCTCAATGCAATCCCGATCGCCGCAATCGAACGGATCGAGGTGCTGCGCGACGGCGCGGCCGCCCAGTACGGCTCCGACGCCATCGCGGGCGTCATCAACATCGTCCTCAAGG
>JACDAO010000490.1 GCA_013695405.1 Acidobacteriota bacterium
GGCGGCCCAGCGCAGCCGGCCGACGCAGGCGCCGCGCGCCCGGACCGCACAGACCGCCTACGACCAGACGCTGGTGCGCGAGCGCGCCCTGCGCGCCTCGCGGCGCAAGGCGCCGCCGCTGTCGCAACTGCGAGCGGTGATCGCCGACTACGACGCGCTGGCCCGCAAATGGCCGCGCAGCGGGTACGCCGACAACGCGTTGTGGAATGGCGCCAACCTCGCGTACGACGCCAACATCCGGTTCGGCGCGCGGCAGGATCGCGACGCCGCAATCCGGATGCTGCAGTGGCTGGTCCGGGAATACCCCTCCAGCTCCCTGGCCCGCGACGCGCAGACCCGCCTGCGCAAGATCTCGGCCTCGTCGTCGCGAACCACCAAGACCGACGCCGCACCCCGCAGCGTGAAGACCAGCCCTCCGGCACCGTCGCCGGCAGCCACCGAGCTCGCCAAGGCCAACATCCGGACCGCAGAGGCCGAGCCGTCAGCTGGAGCGGCGGCGGCCAGCCCGTCGGCCGGTGCTCGCGTGGTCGTCCGTGACGTCAAGCGGGTCGTGCTGCCCGAAGTCGTCCGCGTGACGATCGAACTCGATGGCGAGGTCGCCTACCACGAGGAGGCGCTGCACAACCCGGAGCGGCTGTTCTTCGATCTGCGCGGCACGCAGTTCGCGCCAGCCATAGAGGACGGCGTGCGCGCATTCGACGACGGCGACGTGGTCAAGGAGATCCGGCTCGGCACCCATCCCGGTGGCGTGACGCGAGTCGTGGTCGACACGAATGGTGTCGCGCGCCACAGCCTGTTCACGCTCTACAACCCGTACCGCCTGGTGCTCGACCTGTATCGTCAACCGGCGCTGACGCGCGCGATGCCGCCAGCCGTGACGCCGGTCCCGTCCTCCTCGGCGCGGGCCGCGGTGGCAGATGGCGGAGCGGCAGCGGCGGCCGCCACAGTGCCTGCACCGGTCATCCCGCCCGCTCCCCTCCCGGGCGGGACCCGCGGCTCAGCCTCGCCGCCCCGCGCGTCGGAGACGATGATTCCGACCACGCCGGCCGGGCCGACCGCGACGACCTTGCCGTCGACCCCGGAGTCCAACAGCTCGGGCAACTATTCGCTGGCGCGGCAGCTCGGACTGAGCGTCTCACGCGTCGTGATCGATGCCGGGCACGGCGGCCACGATCCGGGTTCACTCGGCGACGGCATCCGTGAAGCGGAGCTGGTGCTGGACGTCGCACTGCGGCTCGAGAAACTCCTCAAGCAGGAAGGCGGCATCGACGTGGTGATGACCCGTCGTACCGACGCCTTCATCGAGCTCGAGGAGCGAACGCGGATCGCCAACCGGCACAATGCCGACTTGTTCCTGTCGATTCACGCCAACTCGAGCCGCAAACGGACCGCGCAGGGGATCGAGACCTTCGTGCTGAACTTCGCCAACAACAGCGACGCCGAGGAAGTGGCGGCCCGCGAGAACGCGATTGCCCGCGGCTCCATGCGGCAGCTGCCCGACATCGTCAAGGCGATCACGCTGAACAACAAGCTGGACGAGTCGCGCGACCTGGCGGAGATGGTCCAGGCCAACCTGGTGTCGCGGCTGCGGCAGACCGAGAAGGAACTGCCGGACCGCGGCATCAAGCAGGCGCCGCTGGTGGTGCTGATTGGTGCATCGATGCCGAGCGTCCTGGCAGAGATCGGCTTCGTCAGCACACCCGAAGAGGGCAGCCGACTCAAGACCTCGAAGTACCGCCAGGAGATTGCCGAAGCGCTGCGTGATGCGGTGCTGCGCTATCAGAAGTCGCTGAAGGGCGTCACCACCACCGCCCAGGTCCGTCCGTAGCCGCCGGACTGGGACCGTAGACGCCGGACTTGTCCGGCGGACCCTCTTGCGTCGGACGAGTCCGACGCCTACGCCTGGACCCGTAGCCGCCGGACTTGTCCGACGCCTCGCCTGGACCCGTAGCCGCCGGACTTGTCCGGCGGTCACCCTCGACGGTCGGACGAGTCCGACCGCTACGCGTTGCAGCCCTTACCGCTGCATCAGCGTCACGTGTTCGGCCGCGTCTCGGTCCGGACCGCCGTAGCCGAGGCGGTGCTTGACGAAGACCAGCAGGCCGCCGAGCAGCGTGCCGAGGATTACCGAAGCCACCAGCATCACGCCGACCAGGCCGACCGCGCCGAGCAGCACGTCGGCAACGCCGGTCTCGGGTGTGACCGGGCCTATCTCGGTGCGCGTCTCGTCCGGGCCAATCGGGATCAGCGGCACGTCCCCCGCCGGCATCTGCGTCGAGCCGGGCCGGGCATCGCGGGGTGCGGGCCGGTTGGAGGTCGGCTGGTCTGGCGGTGTCGGCCGCGGCGGCGACGACGGTGGCGCGCTCTGCTGCATCACGCTCAGACCCACTCTCCCGCGCGACGCGCCACCTCCACCAGGGTGCGCACGGCGACCCCGGTCGGGCCCTTGGGCTGCCACGGCTTCGGCTCGTCGGCCCAGGCGGTCCCGGCGATGTCAAGATGGGCCCACGGCGTATCGCCAGTGAAAGCCTTCAGGAACAGCGCCGCGCTGATGGCGCCGCCGTACCGCGTGCCTGGCGCGTTGACCATGTCGGCGATGTCGCTCTTCAGCAGTTCCTTGTAGTCGTCGGTCATCGGCAGCGGCCACAGCATGTCGCCGCCTCTGGCGCCCGCGTCCTGGAGCACATCGCGCCAGCGGTCCGGCGCCGCGAACAAGCCGGACGCCACCCGCCCCAGCGCCACGGCGCAAGCGCCGGTCAGCGTGGCGATGTCGACCAGGTGAGTCGCGCCGAGTTGCTGCGCATACCAGAGGGCGTCGCCGAGAATCAACCGTCCTTCGGCATCGGTGTTGGTGATCTCCACGGTCAACCCGCTGGCGCCGGTGAGGATGTCGCCCGGGCGGAAGGCGGTGCCGCTCGGCATGTTCTCGACCGCCGGCACCACGCCGATCACCGTCGAGGGCGCACCCATCCGGGCCAGCGCGTGGAACGCGCCGACGACCGCCGCACCGCCGCACATGTCGTACTTCATGCGGTCCATGTTGTCGGCCGGCTTGATCGAGATGCCGCCCGTGTCGAAGGTGACCGCCTTGCCGACCAGGCCGAGCACCGGCCCGGCGGGGTGCTCCGGAGTGTAGGTCAGGACGATCAGCCGGGGCGGTTCGGCGCTCCCCTGGGCGACCCCGAGCAGCAGGCCCATGTTGAGCGACTCCAGTTGCGGCTGCTCGAGCACCTCGACGCTGACGCGGGTGCCAGCAAACAGCGCCTGGACCCGTTCGGCCATGACCCGTGGCGTCAGGACGTTGGGCGGCTCGTGCGCAAAGCTGCGCGCGACGTTGGTCGCCTCGCCCATCGTCGCGCCGGTGGCCACCGCGTCGGCCAGCGTATCGGCCCCACCCTCGCTGACGACCACCGCCAGTTCGGCCAGGTCGGACAACTTGCGGTCGCGCGTCTTGTAGGCGTCGACATGAAAGGCCGCCAGCGTCAGCCCCTCGGCCAGGGTCCGCACGATCGCCTCGCCCTGCAGCGCGCCGCGGGTGAGGAAGGCCACCCGGCCACAGCCTCGGGCCCGCGCCACCAGCGCGGCCGCCGTGCCGAGACGCCGTGCCAGGTCCGGCGTCAGGGCCCCCTCGGGCCCGGCACCGATGAGCAGCACGCGCCGACTCTGCATCCCGTCGGCGCGCACCCAGTGCGTCTCGTAAGGCTCGGCCTTGAGTTCGCGCCCGTCGCGCAAGCTGGCCACCGCCTCGGCCAGCGCCAGTGGCAAGTCGTCAATCGCCGCGTCGTCACCGGAAAAGATCGGGACCACCAGGACGTCAGCCTCGGCACTCGCGGCGGACCCGACAATCAGACGCACGGAGGGCGTGCTGTAGAACACAGGCGACGGCATGACTGGAAATTGTATACCGCCGGTTTGGTGCTTGAGCCTGACATCTCGCCGGGGCTACGATGATGGGACCGCGCAGTTGCTGGCGGCGGGAGGCAGCCGTGAGACGCATGTTCGGGGTGGCAGTGCTGGTACTGGCGTGTCGCGTTGTCCTCAGCGCTCAACAGGATCCCGCTCGTTCCCGCGAGCCGGATGGCACCAGGGGCAAGGACGCCGCGCGCCCTGAAATCAGCCTCAAGGCGACACCGGTGATTTCCTTCTCGCCGGCCAGGATCTCACTGCGTGCCGAGCTGAAAGGCGGCGCGCTCGACTACGAGCCCTACTACTGCTCGACCATCGAATGGGACTGGGGCGACGGCACGTCGTCCGAGAACACGATGGACTGCGCGCCCTACGAACCCGGCAAGAGCGAGATCCGCCGCTTCTACAGCAACACGCACACCTACGCACAGGCCGGCCGCTACAACGTGCGCTTCCGGATGAAGAAGGGCGAGCGCGTGGTCGGAGTTGGCGCGGCGTCGCTGCAGGTGCGCCCTGGCATACGCGACATGAGCACCGACCCGATGGAGCCGTAACTCACCACTCGACGGCGAGTGCACCGGCGACGGCGAGGATGCCAGCGGCCTCAGAAGCGCTTCAGGGGGGCGTCGACCACGAACGCCGCGCTGGTCAGGGCGCGCACCGCCTCGAGAGTGGTGTGCTGGGCGATCTCGCGCAGCACCAGTCCGTCGCGGGTGACGTCGATCACCGCCAGGTCGGTGACAATCCGGTTGACGACGCGCAGTCCGGTGAACGGCAAGGTGCAGCGTGGCACGATGCGTGGCTGGCCGTCGCGGGTGCTGTGCTCCATCGCAATCACCACCCGCCGCGCGCCGGCCACCAGATCCATCGCGCCGCCCATGCCCTTGACCATCTTGCCGGGCACCATCCAGTTGGCGAGGTTACCAGCCTGGTCGACCTCCAACGCGCCGAGCACGGTCAGGTCGATGTGTCCGCCGCGCACCATCGCGAACGAGTCGGCGCCACTGAAGTACGATGCGCCGGCCACCGCGGTCACTGTCTCCTTGCCGGCGTTAATCAGGTCGGGATCGACCTCGGCCTCGGTCGGAGACGGGCCGACGCCGAGCAACCCGTTCTCGCTGTGCAGGACGATGTCGATGCCTGGCGGGATGTGGTCGGCGACCAGGGTCGGCAGGCCGATGCCGAGATTCACGTAGTCGCCGTCGCGCAGTTCGGCAGCAACCCGGCGGATGATGCGTAGACGTGTGTCCATCCGGCCTAGCCCTCGCGCACGACGCGACGCTCGATACGCTTCTGATACGGTCCGCCGAGAAAGATGTGCTGCACGTAGATGCCCGGGGTCACGACCGCGTCGGGATCGATCTCGCCGGGCGCGACCAGTGTTTCCACCTCCGCGATCGTCACGCGCGCGGCGGTCGCCATGATTGGATTGAAGTTGCGGGCGGTGCGGCGGTAGGTCAGGTTCCCGTGGCGGTCGCCGCGATCACCCTTGACGAAGGCGAAGTCGGCCTTCAGCGGCCGTTCCAGGACGTAGTGCGTGCCGTCGAACTCGCGGCTTTCCTTGCCCTCGGCCACCAGCGTGCCGTAGCCGGTCGGCGTGTAGAAGGCGCCGATGCCCGCGCCGCCGGCACGGATGCGCTCGGCGAACGTGCCCTGCGGCACCAGGTCGACCTCCAACTCCCTGGTCAGGTACTGACGCTCGAACTCCTTGTTCTCGCCCACGTAGGTCGCGATCATCTTGCGCACCTGGCGTGCCTCGAGCAGCACCCCGATGCCGAAGCCGTCGACCCCGGCGTTGTTGCTGATCACCGTCAGGTCGCGGGTGCCGCGGCGATGCAGCGCGGCGATCAGCATCTCGGGAATTCCGCACAGTCCGAACCCGCCCATCATGATCGTGGCGCCGTCGGGGATCAGGGCCACCGCGGCGTCGGCGCTGTCGATCCGCTTGTCCATGGAGCTCCGAGTATATGCATAGCGGCGTGATGCTGGAGCTTGGGGCTTGAAGCTGGGGGCTCGGTGCTGTGGACTTCGAGCAGGGCTGGCCGCAGCTGCGGCCCGTGTGGCTGTGGCCCGTCAGCCGGGCGGTGGCCGGCCGAGTGGAATGACGGCGTCGTAGCGCTCCTCTCGATACCGCACGAAGCCGATCCGCTGGTAGTTCCGGATGGCGGCCGGGTGGTCGAGCGAGCAGGTGTGCAGCCAGACCCGCGCCGGCCCGCTCTGCCACGCCTGGCGTGCCGCGACCGTGAGCAGCGCCGGCCCGAGTCGTCGCCCGATGAACTCCGGCAGCAGCCCGAAGTAGGCGATCTCGACGTCGTGCGCGGTGCGATGCAGTTCGAAGAAGCCCGCGGGGGTGCCGCCGACGGTGAGCAGCCACAGTTCGATGCCGGGCGCCTGCAGGTGGCCGGCGATCCGTGCGTCGCTCCAGTCCAGGCGTTCGA
>JACDAO010000491.1 GCA_013695405.1 Acidobacteriota bacterium
CCGTTCGCGCGCTTCCGCGCCAAGCTGGTCGCGGCGATGCTCGGCCTGGCGCTGGTGCCGGCCGTGCTGGTGCTGATCGTCGGCAGCGAGCTGATTCGCAACAGCGCCAGCCGCTGGTTCGCGCCGCCGATCGACGACGTCCTCAGCGCCGCCCGCGAGATCGCCAGTGACTACTACCAGGACACGCAGGTGCAGACCGGACGGCAGGCGGTGCGCCTGGCGCGGGTGCTGGCCACCGCCGGCATCGAACGCGGCGACGTGGCGACGATTCGCGCCCGGGTCTCGCCCGAGGTGGCCTCGGGCCGCTCGACGCTGATCGAAATCTACCGGATCGTGCCGGGCAGCGATCCGCTCGAAGTGCAGCCGTTGTTCGACGTCGCCTGGCCGAGCGTGCCGCGCGACGTCACACGGGCCTCGGCCGATCGACTGGCGGCGCGAGTGGCGGCCGGCAGCGCCGACACGCGTGCGATCGAACCGCTCGGCAGCGGTGGCGAACTGGTCCGGTCTGCGTCGCTGGTGCGGCTGCCCGACGGCACCGCCCCGGTCGGCGTGGTCATCGTCAGCGAATACCTCTCGGGGTCGCTGGCCCAGCACAGTCGACGCATCGTCGAAGCCTACGAGGGCTATCAGCAGCTGCGCGTGCTGCGCCGGCCGATCGAAGGCGTCTACCTGTCGTTTTTCCTGATGGTGACGTTGTTCATCCTGGTCAGTGCGACCTGGCTCGGGTTGTACACCGCCAAGCGGATCACCAGGCCCATCGGGCTGCTCGCCGCTGGCGCGCGCGAGATCGGCGCAGGACACTTCGACTACCGCATCGAGCCGGAAACTGCCGACGAGTTCGGGCAGCTGGTCGAGGCCTTCAACACCATGGCCGGCGAGCTCGAGCAGTCGCGCGGCGAGGTGCAGCGCAAGAGCCGCGAGGTCGAAGGACGCGGCCGCTACATCGAGACGATTCTCAAACGAATCGCCACCGGCGTGCTGTCGCTGGATGCGCGCGGCCGGATCAACACCATGAACAGCGCGGCGGCGCGGCTGCTCGGTCTGGATGCATCGGCGGTCGGGCAGTCGTTCGACGACATTTTCTCGCGCCCGGATTTGCGGCCGTTGCTGTCGATCCCGCAGGCCGCGGCGCGCAGCCGTGGCGGCACCGCCGGTCATGAGATTGCGCTGGTTCGCGATGGGCGCGAGCTCCACCTCGCGGTCGCGGCCACGCCGCTCCGTGACCAGGCGAACTCGGAGGGCACCGTCCTGGTGTTCGACGACGTCACGCCCCTGATCCGGGCGCAGCGCGTCTCGGCGTGGCGCGACGTCGCGCGTCGTCTCGCGCACGAGATCAAGAACCCGCTGACCCCGATCCAGTTGAGTGCCGAACGGCTGCGCCGGCATTTCCTGGCCGCACCCGCCGGTACCCGCGCCCTGGTCGACGAGTGCTCCACCAACATCATCGGCGCGGTCGAGTCGCTCAAGGGCCTGGTCGACGAGTTCTCGCAGTTCGCGCGCATGCCGGCGCCGCACGCGGTGCCCTCCGACGTACACGCCCTGCTCGACGACGCCCTGGCCCTCTACGCCGGGCTCCCACGGTTGACGGTCGCGAGGGAGTACGATCCGGCCATGCCGTCGGTCCGGGTCGACCCGGAGCAGTTCAAACGCGTCGTCATCAACTTGGTCGACAACGCCGTCGAGGCGCTTGCCTCGCAGCGCGACGGCACGCCCGCCAGCGCCAGCGGCACGATCTCGGTGCAGACCAGCTGGGACGATGCCCATCGGCTGGCACGACTGGTCGTCGCCGACGACGGGCCAGGACTTGGCGACGCCGATCGCAGCAAGCTGTTCCTGCCGTATTACTCGACCAAGGGCCGCGACAGCGGCCTCGGCCTGGCCATCGTCCGCCGCATCGTTGTCGAGCACGGCGGCAGCATCGAGGCCACCGACTGCCGTCCGCACGGCGCGGCCTTCGTGATGGAGCTTCCGGCGTAGCCATGCGGCCAAGCGTCCTGATTGTCGACGACGAGGCCGGCGTGCGGTCGGCGTTGTCGGGCGTGCTGCGCGACGAAGGCTTCGAGGTCGAGGCGGTCCCGTCCGGTGAGGCCTGCCTGGAACTGGCGCCGGGCCGTCACTTCGACTTGATCCTGCTCGACGTCTGGCTGCCGGGCATCGACGGCCTGTTGACGCTGTCGCGCCTGCGCGATCGCCACGTCGACGCCGCGGTGGTGGTGATCTCCGGCCACGGCAACATCGAGTCGGCGGTGCGTGCCGTGAAGATGGGCGCCTTCGACTTCGTCGAGAAGCCGCTGTCGATCGACACCACGCTGCACGTGGTCCGCAATGCGCTGCGGCAACGGCAGCTCGAGGCCGAGAACCGCGCGCTGCGCGAGCACGTCGACCGCCGCTTCGTGATGGTCGGCGAGAGCTACGTGATGCGATCGCTGCGCGAGCAGATCGCCATGGCCGCGCCGACCAATGGCCGCGTGCTGATCTTCGGCG
>JACDAO010000503.1 GCA_013695405.1 Acidobacteriota bacterium
GGATACGACACCTCCACGTCGGTGATCGTGCCACGGTCGTCGCGCACCGCTCGCAGCGTCGGCATCAGGAAGCCGGTGTACGACGGCAGGGCGAGCCGGTCGACGCGGGCCACCACCTCGTCGCGCAACGCTGGATCGAAGTGGATGCCGTATGCCTCGAACAGCCTGGTCGCCTCGTCTCGCAGCCCTTCGGACTTGATGCGCTGCACCAACGTGAGCATCCGGCCCACGCCCTCGCGAAAACTCGCGACGTCCACCACCACGTAGTAGGTGCGCCCCTCGTGCTCGCGCCGTTCGACGGCAGTGGTGTGCGCCATCAGCCAGTGCACGATCGCCTGCCGGTTGCGCATGTGATCTTCTTCGAGGTGAGAGCCCTCGCGCACCCGACGCAACTGCACCAGCGCGTTGCGCGCATAGGCTTCGTATTCGGCGAGCAGGGCCTCGGCGTGCTCGTCGGCCGCGATCAGCCCGAGTTCCACCATCACGGGGTCGGCGATGAAATACAACGCCACCAGATCGGATCGCGTCTCTTCCAGCGTCGAGTACTGCTCCTCGAGTACGGTCTGCGGCGACACGCCGACGTGCGCGGCCATACGACCCGAGCCGTGCCCAATCACCTCGTGCAGGCTGGTGGTCAGCTCGTTGGCGAGCCCCTGCCAACGTCGCGCGCGATCCCGTTCGGCCGCCGACCAGCAGAACTCCTCGCGCAGGCTGTCGGGCTGCGACTGATCGTAGGCCTCCATGACGTTGGCCAGCGACACCGACTTGCTGCCGTACTCTTCGCGAATCGACTCGTCGTTCGGCAGGTTGATCCCGATCGCGGTCATCGGCCCGGCGTCGCCGCACTCGACTACCACGTCTATGGCCCTCGCCGTCACGCCAACCACATCGGTCCGGCGATAGCATTCGTCGTACGGCATGTGTCGCTCGAACCACGGCGCGTGCCCGGCAATCCGGCGAATGTCACGCGTCTTGTCGGGATTCTCGTAGAACACCAGCGCCTCCCAGGCGCCCTTGTGCCCACGTGCGTCGAGATAGACCTCGATGAAGCCGTTGATGGTGTCGACCACCGACTCGGTGTCCTCGACCCATGCGATGTCGTAGGCGCGGCGGTCTGCCTCGGTGCCAGTCTGGTAGAAGCGAATCAGCGCATCGAGGGCCTTCACGCTCGCCGCCGGCGCACAGTCCCGAGCGTGCTCGAGGTGACCGACGATGCGCGCGATGGTGGCGCCGTAGCGTCCGCCGATGCGGTAGACCTCTTCGTGCAGGGCGCCGTCCGCCGTCCTCACCAGCCGCGAGTTCAACCCGTACGCTTCGGCAAAGTCCGAGACGTCCGCGCTGGTGACGCCGCGGTACAGGTTGTTGGCACTGGCCGCCAGGATGTCTTCTCCCGGGCCAGGGGACTTGCTCGTGACCATTGGCCGGTAGCTGGCGTCCAGGAAGTCGCGGGCGTGTGCGCTCACGAACGCGTCCGCGGTGCGGTGTAGACCGAGCGGCACCTCGATGCCGGCGGCGATCACGGCCAGCAGGGCCTCCACGAGCTGTTGCCTCGACAGGTCGAGCACGAACTTGCGCGAGGTGATGTGCTCGTACGGACCCGAGTTGATCCAGAACAGCCGCGTGTAGCGGGCGATCTCCTCGGCGATCGACGGCGCCAGCAGCTGGCGATGCACGAACAGGGTCTCGAGCGCCGCGCGCATCATCAGCGCGTGTTCGTAGCGCTGGTCGTAGTAGATGTCCCGCCCGGCCAGGGCCGCCTGGGCCAGGTGCCAGACCAGTTGCTTGTCGCGCAGCGACAGCCGCGAGACCCCATCGGCATACAACTGGACGACCGCCGCCGGACCGACGCGTTCGACCAGCCAGGTGCGCTCAGGCATGCGGTGGGTTCGGCGCCAGCGCGACGCGCTCGCCGTGGCGCGGCATGGTCACGTGCCAGCCGAGCTCGCGAGTGATCTGCGCCGACAGCGCCGCCATCGGCGCCGGTTCGCCGTGGACCAGGAAGGTGCGCGACGGCGGCGAGGTGAAGCCGCGCAGCCAGCGCAGGATCTCGTCGCGGTCGGCGTGCGCGGACATCTGGTCGTTCCTGACGACCCGCGCCTCGACCGGAATCAGCTCGCCGTGAATCTTCACGGTGGCGGCGCCGTCGATCAGCAGGCGGCCACGCGTGCCGGCCGCCTGGAAGCCGACGAACAGCACGGTGTTCTTCGGGTCGGGCAGCAGGTGCTTGAGATGGTGCAGCACTCGCCCGCCAGTGGCCATGCCGCTGGCCGAGATGATGATCGCCGGGCCGGCCGAGCGTGTCAGCGCCTTGGACTCCTCGACGCTCCGGACGATGTGCAGCCGCCGGGTGTTGAACATCGGCCCGTGCAGGGCGTGGCCCAGTTCGGGGTCCAGTTCATCGGCCCGCGCGCTGTAGAAGTCGATCGCCTCGGCGGCCATCGGGCTGTCCACGTAGACCGGCATCGTCGGGATACGGCCCTCCTGCTCGAGTCGCTGCAGCCAATACAGCAACTCTTCGACGCGGCCGATCGCGAACGACGGAATGACCAGCCGGCCGCCGCGCGCGTGCGTGGTCCCGATCACCTCCGCCAGGGCCGCGCCGTCATCGTCGGCGCCATGTGAACGGTCGCCGTACGTCGATTCGACGAGCAGGACGTCGGCGTCCGTCACGGTGGCGGGATCGGGTAGCACCGGTCGGCCGAAGCGCCCGAGGTCGCCGCCGAACACGATGGTCCGAGGCGCCTCCTGCTGGCGCATCCGGACGAAGGAGGAGCCGAGCAGGTGTCCCGCGCGCAGGAATTCCCCGGTCAGTCCCGGGACGACCTCGACCGGCGTAGCGAAGCCCACCGGCTGCAGCAAGGCGAGCGCGCGCAGCGCGTCGGTCTCGGTGAACAACGGCAGCGCCGGCGCGTGTCGCGAGTAGGCGTGGCGATTGGCCTGCCGCGCGTCCTCCTCCTGGATGCGACCCGCGTCGGGCAGCACCAGCGTGCACAGGTCGCGCGTGCCGGGCGTGCAGTAGACCGGGCCATGGAAGCCTGCCGAGACCAGCCGCGGCAGCCACCCGACGTGATCGAGATGCGCGTGGGTCAGGACCACGGCGTCGATCGCGCTCGGCGGAACGCCCAGACCTTGCCAGTTGCGCTCCCGCAGCGCCTTCAGCCCCTGGAACATCCCGCAATCCACCAGCACCTGGCGGCCGTTGGCCGTCTGCAGCAAGTGTCGGGAGCCGGTGACCGTCTGCGCGGCCCCGAGGAACGTGATATGGGTCATGACGGCCTGGTGGGTGAGCGCCCGTATTCTATACTCGCAGGTCAGCGGCAGGACTTTCCGTGGAGGTACCAATCGACATGCGTCTTCGTACTGCGATGGTGACGATGGGCTTGATGGCCTGCGCGTCGGTAGCCTCGGCCGACGTCAAGCTGGTGGCCCAGATGACCGGCAAGATGATGGGGATGAATCCGTCGGGTGAGACGGTCACCTACATCAAGGGCAACAAGATGCGCTCGGACCAGACCATGGGGGGCAACCAGATGTCCACCTTCATGGACGTGGACAGCGGCGAGATGATCACGCTCAATC
>JACDAO010000566.1 GCA_013695405.1 Acidobacteriota bacterium
GAGTAAGGTCGCTTGCGCGACTGTAGCGCGAAATCACCTACAATGCCCCTCCAAGAGGCGGAAGGGGCGGCAGGTGTGCCTGCCCGCGCCGTGAAAGGACGCGGATTTTCGACTTCATCAAGGGCGAGCTGATCGAGGTCATCGAGTGGCGCGGTGCACGCGACGACGACGCTGCCGGCCGACGCGTTCGGCTACCGGCGGCTGCTGGGGTTTGGGCGGACCCACGCCCCTGGCCGGCGACTCTGGGCCATCGAAGGGACAGGCAGCTTCGGACGCGGGTTGACGACGTTCCTGCTGGAGCAGCAGGAGCGGGTCGTCGAGGTCGACCGCCCCGCGAGGCCGGCCCGACGCAACGGCGCGAAGGCCGATGACCTGGACGCGGTGCGTGCGGCCCGCGAGGTGCTCGGTCGAGAGCATCTCGCCCAACCGCGACGCCGTGGCGACCGTGAGGCCATGCGCGTGCTCCTCAGGACGCGTCAGGGCGCCGTCGGTGCCAGCCAACGCGCCCAGTGCCACCTGCAGGCGCTGATCGTCACGGCCCCACAGGCCCTCCGAGAGCAGCTCGAGGCCAAGTCGACCAAGGATTGCGTCCTGCGATGTGCTCGTCTGCGGACAGCACTGCAGCACTCGATTGAGCATCGAGCGACCATCGCCGCCCTGCGGGCGACCGCTCGTCGCATTCTGGCGCTCGACGCCGAAGCGGATGAGCACGAAACGCGCTTGCAGGAATTGGTCAGCGCCGCAGCGCCGGCGTTGCTGGCAGAACTCGGCGTCGGCGTGCTCAGCGCGGCGGAGTTGCTGTGTGCGTGGTCACATCCCGGACGCCTGCGGTCGGAGGCGGCCTTCGCTGCACTCGCGGGTGTCGCGCCCATCGCGGCGTCGTCGGGTCAAACCATTCGTTATCGCCTCAACCGTGCCGGTGATCGGCAGCTCAATCGGGCGCTGCACACGATCGTGCTGAGTCGCCTGGCCCACCATGCGGAGACGAAGGCGTACGCGGCACGGCGGACGCGAGAGGGGAAGAGTCCCCGTGACATCAAGCGCTGTCTCAAGCGCCACCTCGCGCGGCGTCTCTTCAAAGTGCTTGAACGCTTGGGCGTCCCTGCGGCGGCCGTGATGGGCACACCGGCCTGATGAAGGCCGGCACTCGGTTCTTCGCCCGCCGTGGTGAGTGGGTCAAGGCTGGCCGTAGGCCACCGCCGACAGGCGGCGCGTAGCGGCCTTGAGGCGCTCGCCACGCAGAGGGCACTCGTGCGCTCACTCGTCAACCAGTGCGAAAGCCTCTTGACAGACCATAGAAGCATCCTGGCCACCGCCATCGCCGTCGGCGCGATCCGCGCCGGGCATCGCGCCCTCGTGCGCAGCGTCTTCGATCTCGTGCAGGACTTCGCGGAAGCCGAAGCCACCGGCGAGCGCCGCGCGTTCGTGCAGCAGCTCACCCGGGTCGACCTGCTCGTGCTCGAGGACTTCGGCATGAAGAAGCTCGGGCCCGCCGCCGCCGAAGATCTCCTCGAGGTCTTCGTCCGTCGTCACGAAGCGGGCTCGACGCTGATCACGACGAATCGCCCGACCCAGGACTGGGGCGTGTTTCTCGGCGACGTGCCGGCGGCGACGGCCATCCTCGATCGCTTCCTGGCACACGCCGAGATCGTCCAGCTCCAGGGCAAGAGCTATCGCCTCCATCAGCGGCGCACGCGGGACGACCCGCCCGCGGAGGCCTGAGGCTGCGCGATGGACGCTGCCGGGCCTGTGGACGCGCCCAGACCGCGCGCCCACAGCCCCTTGGAAATCGCTGCGCGATTCCCACAGCGCCCACAGCGCCTTCTTCTTTCAGGGAAGGAACAACCGCCACGCACCGCTTGTCGCCGGCCGCAACTCCGGCGATACTGACCACCCCACTTGGGTGGCCGGATTTCAAACGTTCCTCAGTGGCCGCTTTTCAGCGTTCGGTGACAGGTTTAGTCCAATGCGGGTTATGGTGAGCTTTCCATAATACGCGGTCTTAAGTGACCGCTGACACGCTGGAGCAAGGCATCAAACC
>JACDAO010000569.1 GCA_013695405.1 Acidobacteriota bacterium
GGCGGCATGGGCGAGGTCTATCGGGCGCGCGACACCAAGCTGGGTCGCGACGTGGCCTTGAAGACGCTGCCCGCAGCGGTGGTCCACGATGCCGAGCGGTTGGCGCGGTTCGACCGCGAGGCGCGGACGCTCGCCTCGCTCAACCATCCGCACATCGCGCAGATTTATGGCTTGGAGCAATCGGGTGACACCTCCACGCTGGTCATGGAACTCGTCGAGGGCGAGGATCTGAGCGCACGGATCGCGCAGGGGCCGCTGGCCCTCGACGAGGCGGTGCCGATTGCCCGCCAGATCGCGGAGGCGCTCGAGGCCGCGCACGAACACGGGGTCATTCACCGCGACCTGAAGCCCGCCACATCAAGGTGCGGCCCGACGGCACCGTGAAAGTGCTCGACTTCGGGCTGGCCAAGGCGATGGAACAGCGGTCGGCCGGTGGCGGTGGAACAGCGAACCCCGCGATCTCGTCGACCATCACGTCGCCCGCGATGACGATGCGCGGGATGATCCTGGGCACCGCCGCCTACATGTCCCCGGAGCAGGCGAAGGGCAAGCCGGTCGACGCCCGTTCGGACATCTGGGCGTTCGGCTGCGTGTTCTACGAGATGCTGGCGGGGCGACGCGCGTTCGAGGGAGAAGACGTGAGCGATACGCTCGCCGCGATTCTGCGCGGCGAGCCCGATTGGACGCGACTGCCGGCGCTGCCCTCCGCGCTGCACACGCTCCTCCGTCGCTGCGTGGAGCGCGACTGGCGGCGACGCATCGCGTCGATGTCCGTGGTGCGCTTCGTGCTCGACCAGCCCGCCGTCGTCGCGCCGCCAGACGCCAGCGCCGCACCGGCGGCTGGCGAGCTGCAATCGCGCATCGATGTCGCCGTGGCGCAGGGCCGCCGCCGGCTGTTCGTCCAGGGTGGCATCCCGCTGCTCGTTCTGACGACCGTCGCGGTCGCGGCCGCTCTCGGATTCGCCCGTGAAGGAACCCGCACGCCGTTGCCTCCGGCGGTCACACGCTTCGTATTCCCCTTACCGGAACGCCGCGTCATTGGGAGGTCTTCCCGGTACATTGCGCTGTCCCCCAGCGGCAACGAGCTGGCCTACGCCACCATAGAGGGCCAGATGTTGCTGCGTCGCCTATCGCAGTTCGAGATGGCACCGATCTCGGGCGTGGATCTGGGCGGCAGTCTCCAACTGCCGGCCTTTTCACCGGATGGCGAGTGGCTCGCCTACTACACGGCCGAGGAGCGCGTCGTGAAGAAGGTCAGCGTCCGAGGAGGCGCAGCACTTCGCATCTGCGATGTGGTCGCCATCAGCCTCGACTGGGACGCGTCCGGCATCCTTGCGGCGACACCCACCGGCGCGGTGCGGTGCAGTCCCGCCGGTGGCGCACCGGAGCAGTTGGTCCAGGTCGAAGCCCGCGAGCAAGTGCTCGCGCCTCAGATCCTGCCAGGGGGAGACGCGCTGCTGTTCACCGTGGCAAAGGTCGGCCAGGGGACGAGCACACGCTGGGATGAGGCCACGGTCGTGGTGCAGTCGCTGCGGACCGGCGAGCGCAAAACGATCTTGCAAGGCGGCAGCGATGCGCGCTTCGTCAGCACCGGCCATCTGATTTATGCCGTGGGCGGCACCGTATTCGCCGTCCCATTCGACCCGCACGCATTGGAGCTGCGCGGAACCGCCGTGTCTGTCGTGGAAGGGGTGCGGCGCAGCAGCAGCGGTGCCTTGCAACTCGCCGTCTCCGCTTCCGGTGCGCTCGTCTACCTCCCTGGACCGACAGGGACCGACACGGTCACTAATCGGCTCGCGATTGGTGATCGTTCCGGCAACGTCACCCAGGTGCCTGTGTCGCCGGCAGCCTACACGCACGTCCGCGTCTCGCCTGACGGCACGCGCGCCGCCATTGGCACCGACGATGGAAAGCAGGCGAGCGTTCTGATCTACGGACTCAACGGGTCAAGCGCCGTGCAGCGCCTCGCCCTCGATGGAAGGAGCCGTTTCCCGATCTGGTCACCCGATGGGCACTGGATCGCGTTCCAGTCTGACCGCGCCGGCGATTTGGGCATCTTCCGGCAGCGCGCCGACGGGATTGGCGGTGCGGAGCGGCTGACGACAGCGACAGCGGGCGAAGAGCATGTCCCTGAATCCTGGTCCCCGAATGGGCGGCATTTGTCATTCGCGATCCGGAACACGTCAGGTGGCGGGACCGGCTATGCCCTCCACATGCTGGCGCTAACTGAAAAAACGACCGCGCCGTTTGGTGACATCACGTCGGTCGATCCGATTGGATCGGTGTTCTCGCCAGACGGCAAGTGGCTGGCGTACGCGAAGGGGACCGCACTCTCGGTCCGGGACGTGAACCGGGGCGTCTTCGTGCAGCCGTTCCCAGCGACCGGCACGGTCTACCAAGTGCCACGGCTGATGGTGGATTTCCATCCGACCTGGTCGGCGTCCGGTAAAGAACTCGTCTTCACGGGCAGTGGGACGGCTCAACAGATGGTGGTCGTGCGTGTCGCCACCAGCGAGGGCCTCTCGTTCGGGGCGCCGGTCCCATTTCCGGCGACGGTCAGCGGAGATCGGATATCGCGCGAGCCGCGAGCCTGGGACGTCCTCCCTGACGGACGGCTCATTGGCATCACTGCCGGAGCCGAGCAACGGACCCGCAGTTCCTCGCCCGAGCTGCGCGTCGTCTTGAACTGGTTCGAGGAACTGAAGCAGCGGGTTCCGATGCCATAGCCGGTTGCCACAGGATGCCGCGGCGCATGGATCGTCCGAGCTTGGCAAACAGCAGCGCGGGGCAGCAACACGTCGCCACACGTACAATAGCAGGCCGTTAGATCGACACGCCAATCCATCTGTGATCTTCTACGGGTGCATGAGTGACCACGAAACAACCGTGCGGACCAAGTTCCTCGCGCTGCCGGCCGGTGATGAATGAGCGCGTGACGCGCTTGTGGGCGGGGGCCGAGGCCGAGGCGCTGGGCGACGGCGGCATCGCGATCGTCGAGCGGGCGACGGGGTTGTCGCGCACGACGGTCCGGGCCGGGCGCGAAGAGCGTTTCGTCCCGAATCACACCCATCCCTCCGAGAGGGGCTACAGTTTCCGGTACAGTTGCCGAGTTCAGCGGGGCCTTCGCACCCTCGCCATCGTCCGGCAGCACGTCGGACGGCGATCACGCATCTCTGGCATGAGATGATCGCAATTCGCGTGGCGCTCTATCCGGAGACCCTCGCCGAAGTCGGCACGATCGCTGGCCGTGGATCCGACGGCCTACCTTATGTCGGCGGCCGATGGATTGCTCGGCCTGACGAGGAGACGGCTGCCACGGCGCGCGCGTGGGCCACCCTCTGCCGCGACATCACCTGCCTCACCGCCGGCCCAGACGGTTCGTGCCCTTCCGTGCTCTCCGTGTCCATCATCACTGCGCAAATCTGCGGCGAAACGTATTGGCGTGCACGTAATCGCCCAGCGGTATGCACGCGCCGAAACTCGCCGTCGTATCGAA
>JACDAO010000610.1 GCA_013695405.1 Acidobacteriota bacterium
TTCAACTCGCCGCACGGCGCGTGCGCCCAGTGCCAGGGCCTCGGCGCGGTCTACGACTTCGATCAGGCGCGGCTCATTCCCGATCCTTCGAAGTCACTGGCCGATGGCGCGGTCGAGCCGTGGGCCAATGGGGACGTCCGACTGCTGAAGGACGCGCTGGCGCGGCTGCACGAGGTGCACGGCATCGACCCGATCGTGCCGGTGCGCAAACTGACCAGGAAGCAGCGCGACGTGCTGCTGCTCGGCTCGCCGACGGCGCAGGCGGCCACCGGAAAGCGCAAGCGGACGGTGACCGATCCGTTCGGCACGGATTTCGAGGGGCTGCTGCCGAACCTGCGCCGCCGCTACGAGGCCGGCAGCTGGACCGAGCGGGAAGCGCTCGAGCCGTATCGGGCGCTGGCGACCTGCCCGTCGTGCGAAGGCGCGCGGCTCAAGCCGGAGGCGCGCGCGGTGCGGGTCAAGGGGCACACCATCGACGCGTTGACACAGCTGCCGGTCAGCGACGCGCAGCGTGCCTTCGACGCCTTCGAACTGACCGCGCGCGAGGAACTGGTGGCAGGCCGGATTCTCAAGGAGATCCGCGAGCGGCTGCGCTTCCTCAACGAGGTCGGTGTCGGCTACCTGACGCTGGCGCGAGGTGCGACGACGCTGTCGGGCGGCGAGGGACAACGCATCCGGCTCGCGACGCAGATCGGGTCGAGCTTGAGCGGCGTCCTCTACGTGCTCGACGAACCGTCGATCGGGCTGCACCAGCGCGACAACCGGCGGCTGCTGGACACGCTCGAGCGGCTGCGCGATCTCGGCAACACCGTGCTGGTGGTCGAGCATGACGAGGAGACGATCCGCACCGCCGACTACGTGGTCGATCTCGGCCCCGGGGCCGGCGAGCACGGCGGCGAGTTGCTGTTCCAGGGCACGCCCGAGCAGATGCTGACCGACGCGCCCGGCAGCGTCACCGGCATGTACCTGCGCGGCGAGCGGTCGCTGGTGCGGGCCCGCGCCCGCCGCCCGGCCAGCCGGACCGGCCTGCGGATCACCGGGGCGCGCCAACACAACCTGCAGGACGTCGACGTCACCTTTCCGCTCGGCGTGCTGACCGCGGTCACCGGCGTCAGCGGCTCGGGCAAGAGCACGCTGGTCAACGACATCCTGTACAAGCGCCTCGCCAAGGAGTTGTACCGCGCCACCGATCAGCCGGGTGCGCACGAGCGGATCGACGGCCTGCACCACATCGACAAGGTCATCCAGATCGACCAGTCGCCGATCGGCCGCACGCCACGCAGCAACCCGGCGACCTACATCGGCTTGTTCACCTTCATCCGCGATCTGTTCGCGATGCTCCCCGAGTCCCGGCAGCGCGGCTACAAGCCGGGGCGCTTCTCGTTCAATGTCAAGGGCGGGCGCTGCGAGGCCTGTCAGGGCGATGGCGTGATGGCCATCGAGATGCATTTCCTGCCCAACGTCTACGTGACGTGCGAACAATGCAAGGGCCGTCGTTACAACAGAGAGACGCTCGACGTGCGGTATCGAGGCAAGTCGATCGCTGACGTGCTCGAACTGACCGTCGACCAGGGACTGCCGCTGCTCGAGAGCTTCCCGTCGATAGCCAACAAGCTGCGCACACTGCAGCAGGTCGGCCTCGGCTACCTCGAACTGGGGCAGGCCGCCACGACCTTGAGCGGTGGGGAAGCGCAGCGGGTCAAGCTGTCCAAGGAGCTGTCGCGTCGCAGTACCGGCCGCACGCTGTACGTTCTCGACGAGCCGACCACCGGGCTGCATTTCCACGACGTGGCCAAACTGTTAGAGGTGCTCCACCAGTTGGTCGACCAGGGCAACACGGTGGTGGTCATTGAACACAACCTCGACGTGGTGCGATCGGCCGACCACGTGATCGACCTCGGGCCCGAGGGCGGGAACGGCGGCGGGCGCATCGTCGGGCAGGGCACTCCCGAGCAACTGGCGCGGGTCAAGGGCTCGCACACCGGCGAATTCCTGGCGGATCTGGTGCCGGGTCCTACAGCCGCGGCACGCCGGAGCCGAGACATCACTGTGGTAGCGTAGCCACACCCCGCCGGCCCCGGGCGTGTCCACAGCGCAACAGCAGCTTCTCGACAACGGTGCAGACCACCGCCGAAGCACAACGTAAGTACTTGCAAAAGAATGTGATGCAGCGACCTTCCCAAGAACGTCTCAGACGGTATTTCTTTTGCTTAGTTCGTGCCGGCGGCAGTTGGCGCCCAATCGACCTGAGAGCTGAATGACATCGCAGCGGACCATTCGTCGTTCGATCACGTGTGCCGGCATCGGGCTGCACTCTGGGCATCGAGTCACCCTGACGCTGCGACCAGCGCCGGTCGACTTCGGCATCCGGTTCAGGCGCGCCGACCTCGGCGGCCTCGAGATTCCCGCCCGGGTCGAACACGTTGCCAGCTTCAACTACGCCACCGGGCTGTCCTTCGCCGGCGCCAGAGTCGAAACCGTCGAGCACCTGCTCGCCGCGCTGGTCAGCCAGGGGGTCGACAACGTCGCCCTCGAACTCAACACCCCCGAAGTGCCGATCATGGACGGCAGCGCCGCGCCGTTTGTGTATCTGCTGCAGGAAGCGGGCATCCGCAAGCTCAGCGCGCCGCGTCGCTACATCAAGGTGCTGCGCCCGGTCAGCCTGGCGCGCGGCGACAAGCACATCGCGATTTATCCCTCCGACGAGTTCCGTATCAGCTACACGATCGGCTTCGACCATCCGCTGCTGCGCCACCAGACCCGGTCAGTGGTGGTCAACGCCGATACGTTCGCCGAGCAACTTGCACCGGCCCGCACCTTCGGCTTCCTCAAGGACCTCGAGATGCTGCGCCAGCAGGGCCTGGCCCTGGGCGGCTCGCTCGACAACGCGGTGGTGCTCGGCGAAACCGGCGTGCTCAACAACACGTTGCGCTTCGAGGACGAGTTCGTCCGTCACAAGATCCTCGACGCGATCGGCGACCTGGCGCTGATCGGCTCGCCGATCATCGGGCACGTCGTGGCCCACCGCGGCGGTCACGCCCTGCACACCGCGCTCGGCATCCGTTTGCTCGAGGAGCGTGACGCCTGGACCTACGTCGAGGCCCCGCAGGCCGCCACTGACCTGGTCGGGCTGCCCGTCACGGTCACGACCTGAACGTGACAGGCACCAGGCCTCAGGCTTAGGGCTTCAGGCATCAGTTAACACTCCCCGCCTCTGTTCCGTCTTCCTTCAAGAAGACGTGCCTCACCTTCTCGCCGACCATCGCGTCGCCCGTGGCGACCTGACCAGTCCTGCAGACGACGCGGCGCTGGTGATCGCCGCTCGCGCGGGCGATCGGTCTGCCTTCGACGAGTTGTATCGCCGCTACGTCCGGATGGTCCACGGCGTGCTGCTCGGCCGGAGCACGCGCGACGACGTCGACGACCTCGTCCAGGACGTCTTCCTGACCGCCTGGCGGCGGCTGTCGACGCTGCGCGAGCCGGCGGCGATTGGCGGCTGGCTGCACGCCATCGCGCGGCACGCCCTGGTCGATCACGTGCGGCAGCACCGCGATCACGTGGCGCTGCCGGACGACCCGCCGGACAAGTCCGGCGGCTACGCGACGAGTGCGTCCGACGGTTACGCGACGAGTGCGTGCGGTTTCCCCCGTGCGTCCGGCGGCGGGTGGCGGCCGTCCGGACCAGACACCGATCGACTCGAGGCCGATCGGGCGCTGGCGGTCATCAGACAATTGCCCGAGGCGTATCGCGAGACGTTGCTGCTCAGACTGGTCGAGGGCATGAACGGACCTGAAATAGCCGCCCGCACCGGACTGACGCCAGACTCGGTGCGCGTCAATCTCTGTCGCGGCATGAAGCTGCTGCGGAGTCGACTCGATGGCTGACACTCCCGACGACTACCTGTGGGACGGCACCGGCGACGCCGACGTCGTCGTGCAGCGCCTCGAAACGGTGCTGGTGCGTTACCGGTCGGCGGACCCGCCGCCGCCTCTGCGTCTGCCCGACCTCACACCCGCACCTGCGGGCTGGACCTGGCGGACCGTCGCCGCGGTCGCGGCGCTGCTCCTGCTGTCGATTGGTGTCAGCTGGCTGACCTACGACCGCCGCCCTGCCGTGGTGGCCGAACCCTGGCGCATCGCCAGTCTGCTGGGCTCGCCGACCATCGACCGCGCCCCGGCCGTGTCACGTACCAGGCTCGACGCCGGGCGATGGCTCGAGACCGACCGGCACTCGTCGGCCATTCTCGACGTCGGCCGGATCGGACGTCTCAACGTCGCGCCGCAGACGCGGCTGCGCCTGATCGAATCGTCGGAGGGTGAGCATCGGGTGGCGCTCGAGCGGGGCAGCATCGAGGCGCAGATCTGGGCGCCGCCCGGTCGCTTCTTCGTCGAGACCGCGTCGGCGACGGCGATCGATCTCGGCTGCGCGTACACCTTGACGGTCGACGATGCCGGCACCGGGACGTTGTCGGTCACCGCCGGCTGGGTCGGGCTCGAACATCGGGGCCGCGAGTCGTTCATCCCGGCCGACGCATCGGCGCGAACCTACCCGAAGCTCGGGCCCGGGGTACCGACGTTCGACGACGCGTCGGCGGCCTTGCGCGCGGCGGTAAGGGCGTTGGACACGGCCCGTGGCGCAGAGGCGCAGCAGGCAGCGGTCGACGTGGTCGTGCGTGAAGCGAGGTCGCAGGACGCGGTCACGCTCTGGCACCTGATTGACCGCGTCGACCGGTCGCTGACGGGGCGGGTGATCGATCGCCTGCAGGTGCTGGCGCCGGCGCCGCCGGGCGTCACGCGCGACGGCGTGCTGTCTGGCAATCGCGCAATGCGCGACAAGTGGTGGGAAGCGCTCGGTCTTGGCAGTGCCGCCTGGTGGCGCACGTGGCGGCAGAAGTGAATCGCGACGCTCGCATCCGACGTCTTGGCCGCCCTCTCCCGTCGTAAGGAACGCCACCCTCCGACGAGTTGCAACGCAAAATAGTTCCTCGAGTGGAGAAAAAAGTCTCCGGATGACGCGACTTCTCGCACTCAATCGGGCTCCTGCTGCGTGCGAAGTCAATTAGAAACAAAGACTTGCGGACGGTAGCGAAGCGGCACGGAGCGTGCTTCCGAGCAAAACCTTAACCTTCCTCCGCCCGAACGCCAGTCAGAGGTAGCTACATGTCACTGAAAACGTTGCTCATCGCGCCGGCAGCTCTCGTCCTGTCGTGTGCATTCGCCGTTCCTTCGGCTCATGCTGCGGCGATCCGCGCCACGTCCGAGTTCACCG
>JACDAO010000615.1 GCA_013695405.1 Acidobacteriota bacterium
CACCAGTTCGCGCAGCCGCGCCAGCGTGGTGGCGCCCGCTAGCCGTGTTCGCCTCCCTCGACGGCATTCGCGCCGCTGCCGATCGCATCGCCGGCATCGCCCGGCGCACGCCGCTGCTCGACCTGCGTCCGCTGCTCGCCCTGCACGTCAAGTGCGAGCAGATGCAGCCGATTGGGGCCTTCAAGATCCGCGGCGCATACAACCACATCGCCAGGCTGGACAAGGCCGTCCGCCAGCGCGGCGTCATCACCTATTCGTCGGGCAATCACGGCCAGGCGGTGGCGTTCGCGGCGCAGCGCTTTGGCATCGCCTCGCTGATCGTCATGCCCGAGACCGCGCCGGCGATCAAGATCGACGGCGCCAGGCGGTGGGGCGCCTAGGTCCTCCTGGCCGGCACCACGACGATGCATCGGCAGGCCAGGGCCGAGGAAGAAGCGGAACGCCGCGGCCTGGTGATGGTGCCGCCGTTCGACTGCCTGCCGATCATCGAGGGGCAGGGGACAGCCGGTCTCGAACTGCTCGAGCAACTGCCCGCGGTGCGCACGGTGTGCATCCCGGTCGGCGGCGGTGGCTTGATCTCCGGGGTCGCCGCCGCGATCAAGCAGTCCGATCCGACCATCCGTGTCGTCGGCGTCGAGCCAGCCGGCGCGGCGAAGATGTCGCGGTCCTTGGCGGCAGGCGCACCGATCACGCTGGCCAGCGTGGCCAGCGTCGCAGACGGCTTGCTGGCGGTCCGCCCCGGCGTGCTGAACTTCCTGCACGTCCAGGCCTTCGTCGACGACGTGGTGACCGTCGACGACGACGCGATCGTCGAGGCGGCGCGCGTGCTGTGGGAGACCGCGCGGATCGCGGTCGAGCCGAGTGGCGCAGCCGCGCTGGCCGGGGCGCTGGCGCATCTCGCCGAGTGGCAGTCCGAGGGACCGGTGGTCGTCGTGCTCAGCGGCGGCAACGTCAGCCTCGAGGCGCTGGCGAGGCTGTTCGCAGCTCCGCCGCCGCCTGCTGCGCGTCCTCCAGGGTCGTGACCGCGCCATCGAGCTGCCGGTCGTAGACCGCGCGCAAGATCTCACCCATGTGCGGGCCCGGGGCGACGCCGAGGGCGATCAGGTGCCGGCCCAGCAGCAGCGGAGCCGGTGCCGCGTGCTCGACGCCCAGCGCCGCGACGCGATCCAGGAACCACTGGCTGAACGAGCAGTCGAACGCGCCGGTCCGCCCGTTGCAGTCGGCCTCGGAGACGCGCGCCAGCAACACCATGTCGACCTTGCGGGCCAGCCGCCGGAACGCGCCGTCGGACACCGGCGCCGACGCCTTCCACCACGCACCGGGCAGCATGTGCCACTGCACCAGCGCCAGCACCTGGCCGCGCACGTCGTAGCCGTCGAGGCTGTGCACCTGCAGCGCGTCGAGCAGCGCCGTGGCAGGCTGGACGCCCTCGGCCTCGTGGCCCGGCGACCGGATCCGTCCGTCAATCCACGCGGTCACCAGCGGCTTGCCGATGTCGTGCAGCAGCGCCCCGAGCAGCAGGCTGACACGCTGCGGATAGGGAAGTCCATGCTGACGCGATGCAGCCTGTTCGACGACCATCGCGGTGTGGACCCAGACGTCGCCCTCGGGATGCCACTCGGCGTCCTGGGGACAGCCGTGCAGCGCCTCCAGTGCCGGCCAGAGCCGAGCCACGACGTCGAGGTCGCGCGCGAGATGGAGGCCGATCGACGGCCGCGCCGCGCGCAGCAGCAGCTTCTCGAGCTCACCCCAGATGCGCTCGGCGGGCAGGTCGTCGAGCGCGATCGACCGGCACATCCGTGCCGTCTCCGGATGCAGCGTGCACTCGAAGCGGGCGGCGAACTGCAGCGCGCGCAGCACCCGCAGGCTGTCGTCGGCGAAGGTTCGGGCGTCGACCATCCGCAGGACCCGTCGCGCCAAGTCGTCGCGCCCGCCATGCGGGTCGAGGTACTCGCCGGTCAGTGGGTCCCAGCCGATCGCGTTGATCGTGAAGTCGCGCCGCCGGGCCGCCTCCGCGAACGACAGCGACGGGTCGCCATGCACCTCGAAGCCCTTGTGGCCCCGTCCCACCTTGGACTCGCGCCGCGGCAGCGACACGTCCAGCCCGCGCACCTTGAACACCGTGAAGCTCTCGCCGACGGTGTTGACGGTGCCCCATGCCCCGAGCAGCGCCTTGAGTGCCTCGGCGTCGAGCCCGAACACCTCGAGGTCGAGGTCCTTGGAGGTGACGCCGAGCAGCGCATCGCGCACATGGCCGCCGACCACCAGGGCGCGACCGCCATGTCGGGCCACCTCGCCGGCGATGGCCCGAACGAACGCGAGCTCGTCCGCGGCCTCGGCGAGCGGCCCCGCCGTCATCGCGGCTTCCTGCTGAAGCGGCTCGAGACGCGGTCGGCCAGACCCGGCAGCAACGCCGCGGCCACCGCCACCAGCCGGGAGCCGCGGAAGGGATAGAGGTCGGCACGTGGCCGGCGCAGGCAACGCACCATGGCGTCGGCAACCTGTTCCGGCGTCTGCTGCGGGCCGACGCCTGCCACATCCTGCCC
>JACDAO010000636.1 GCA_013695405.1 Acidobacteriota bacterium
CGCAGGTGTAAACTCCCAGTTTGGCGTGTCCTTCGCAACGTTGTCATTGACCGGCCGCGTTGCGCTGGTCACCGGCGGATCCCGCGGCATCGGCCGGGCGGTCGCCGAGTTGCTGGCCCGTCGCGGCGCGGCCGTGGCGCTGTCCTACCGCGAACGCGAGCAGGCGGCGCGCGACGTGGTGGCCGCGATCGAGCATGCGGGCGGGCGGGCGTGGACGGGGCAGTGCGATGTCGCCGACGAGGCGCAGGTGCACACGCTGGTCAGCGACGCCGCGGCGGCGCTCGGGCCGATCGACGTGCTCGTCAACAACGCCGGTGTCACCCGCGACGGCTACCTGATGATGATGGATCGCGACAAGTGGGACGCGGTGCTGCGGCCCAATCTCGATGGCGCGTTCTTCTGCACGCGGGCGGTGGTGCGCGGCATGCTGATGCGCCGCTGGGGGCGCGTGATCAACATGACGTCGCCGAGCGCGGTGGCCGGATTGCCGGGGCAGGCCAACTACGCCGCATCCAAGGGTGGGCTGATCGGGTTGACCCGGACGCTGTCGCGTGAACTGGCGCCGAAGGGCGTGCTCGTGAACGCGGTGATGCCGGGGCTGATCGACACCGACATGACTGCGGTCATTCCCGAGACGACCCGTGACGCGCACCTGCGCAGCGTGCCAGTCGGACGGATCGGCACCGCGGCCGAGGTCGCCGAGCTGGTCGCCTTTCTCAGTTCAGACGCCGCCGCCTACATCACCGGACAGGTGATCGGGGTCGACGGCGGGCTCGTGTAAGCATCCATGACTGACCTACGTTCCGACATCAAGGTGGCGATCGTCCGCGCCCTCAAGTTGCCCATCCAGCCCGAGGACATCGACAACGCCGCGCCGTTGTTCGGGGCCGGCCTCGGGCTCGACTCGATCGACGCGCTCGAGCTGGTGCTCGAGATCGAGCGCTCCTTCGGCGTCGTGATCGGCGACGAACAGACTGGCGGCCAGGTGCTGCAGTCGGTCGACTCGATCGCCGCCTATATCGAGGCCCAGCCCAAGACGGCCAAGCAGTGACTCGCCCTTGGCCCTGAACGCGTTCACGGTCGACGTCGAGGACTGGTTCCACGTCTGCGGCGTTGACGACCGGCTCCCGACTGGCCGCTGGAACGACTTGGACAGCCGCGTCGAGCGCACGACCGCGGCGTTGCTCGACGACCTGGGTGAGAGCGGGTCGGGCGCCACGTTCCTGATCGTCGGCTGGGTGGCGGAGCGGTTCCCGGCCTTGATTCGCGACATTGCGTCGGCTGGCCACGAGATTGGCCTGCACGGCCATCGTCACCGCCGTGTCTTCGAGCTCTCGCCGGATCAGTTACGCCACGGCCTGCGTGACAACCTGGACGCGGTACGCGCGGCCGGCGTCACGTCCGAGATCGTGGCCTTTCGCGCGCCGGAGTGGTCGATGAACCAGCGGACGCCGTGGGCGCCGGAGGTCCTCGTGGCCGAGGGTCTGCGCGTCGACGCCAGTCGCGCCCCGGTGGCGCGGGTCGGCTCGGCGGCATTTCCCCGTCGTCCGTATCCGCTGGCCACGGCGGCCGGACCGTTGTTCGAAGTGCCGCCGCTGGTGACCGAACTGGCCGGACACGCGGTGCCGCTCGGCTGGGGGTGGGGCTTGCGCAAGGCCGAGCCGCGCGATGTGCTGCGCGCGATCGAGGCCAGCAACCGCCACGGTGACCCGGCCGTCCTTACAGTGCACCCATGGGAGATCGACCCCGAGCCGCCGTACGTCCGTCTTCCGGCGCCGCTGGCGTTCTCGCACTACTACCGGCTGGCCGGATTCCGGGCGCGATTGCGAGCCGTGCTGGCCGGCGCCTCGTTCGGGCCGCTCCGCGACCTCCCCGACGTGACCTCCTGGCTCGCCTGCTGACCGCTGCGGCGCTGGCCGTGACGACGTGGCTGCTGCCGGCATGGGCGTCCGCCACGCAGGATGGCGCGGTCACGCTGCCGCGCCTGGTCTTCGAGCTCACCGAACCGGATCGACCGGTGCCCGCCGCCGTCGCCGGCCTGTCGCTGGCCCGGCGAGTGCGGGTAACGGCCAGCGATTTGTCGCGACGCTCCACCTGGCTGCTGCCTGGCGCGGCAGCGCGCGAGCCTGTTCCCGTCTGGCTGACGATCGCGCGCGTCGATGCGCCCGACGTCGATCCCGCGACCTGGCCGCAGCAACTGCGAACCGCTCTGCTCGCGGTGCCCCTCCTGGCGGCCGTCGAACTGGAGTTGACCGGCAGCGACCCCCAGCGGGCTGCATTCCTGCTCAAGCTGTCGGCGGCCGAGGTGCGCGGGGTTGCCGGCGTGCTCCCGGTCGTGCTCGGCGGCGCGGCGGCGTCTGCAAAGACTCGCGAGACCCTGCTGACCGCCGACGTCACGCCGTCGATCGATGCGCTGTCGCTCCCGCCCGGCGAAGATGCAGCACCGGCGTGGACGTGGCTCAACGAGCACGATCCCGGCGCGGTGCTGGTCGATCTCCACGCCTTCCTCGCAGACGACGATCCGGCCACGGCGTTCGCCACTCGCGAGATCGCCCGGCTGGGCGGGCCGCCGTACACCCAGGGATACCGGCTCTCGTCCACGGCACTCGCGGCCGTGCTGCCGGTGGCCAGTCGGCTGCGCGACATCTACGCGGGCGAGGTCGTGCCGGTGCGCGCCGATTCCGGCAGCGTGACGCTGACGGTCGCCGGCACGTCGGTCTCGGAGACACGTGCGTGGCGGCTGCTCTACAACGTCGCCACACTCGGCACCTACCTGGTGACGGCCGGACCGGCGACCGGGCAGGAACGCCTCGATGTCTCGGCGGTGATCCCGGCCGCTGGCGCGGTGGTCGTGCGTGACCCGGCCACCGGGCGCGACGTGCCCGCGCTGCGCGCCGAACGTGACGATGCCACGCAGCGGACCACGGCGGCGGTGCGGTTGCCAGGCCCTGGCCCCTGGCTGATCGACTTCAATCGCGGCGCGGCCGCTGGCTTCGTCCAGCAGGAGGACGTGACCGGGCAGCGCACGCTGCGGGTCGAGGAGATCCTCGCGCGTCACCAGGCGCAGCAGGCGGCGCAACGGCTGGCCGTGCCCCGCTACGTGGTCGACGCCACCATCCGCCAGTACTTCCGACCGACCCTCACCGACCCCGGCTTCGACGTCGTCACCGCCAATCGCTTCTTCGTCGACGAGGTGGACGGCATGGAGTGGGAGGAGCGTGAGTTCAGCGTCAACGGCGCACACTTCGGCGAGCCGCGGCCGCCGTTTCCGCTGCTGCAGCCCGAGAAAGTGCTGGCGCCGCCGCTGGTTGTCGAGCTCGACGCGCGCTACCGCTATCGCCTGCGCGGCATCGAGCGGGTCGACGGACGCCAGGCGTACGTCGTCGCGTTCGAGCCGGCGCGACGCGACCAGACGCTGTACCGCGGCTCGGTGTGGATCGACACCGAGACCTTCGCCCGCGTCCGCCAGCAGGCGGTGCAGACCAACCTCGGCGCCCCGGTCGTATCCAACGACGAGACTCAGGAGTTCATCGCCGTCGCCTCGCCCAGCGGACGGGACGTCTACCTGCCGTTGCGGCTGATCAATCAGCAACTGGTGCTGGTGGCCGGCCGCAACCTGCTGGTGGAACGACGTGTCACGTTCGCCAATTACGCGATTGCCCCGGCCGACTTCGTGGCGCAGCGTCAGGCGGCGCGCCTCGGCGGCCACACCATGTACAAGGACACCGTTCGGGGCGTGCGTTACTTCGTCAAGGACGGCGATCGGCGGGTGGTCAGCGAGACCTCGACCACCAAGGCCAAGGCGCTGGCGCTCGGCGTGACGATCGACCCGGGTTTCGGCTACCCGCTGCCGATTGGCGGCATCAACTACCTGGACTTCTCGTTCGGTGGGCGATCGGATACGCAACTTGCGGTGTTGTTTGCCGGCGTGCTGGTCGCGGGCAACCTGCAGCGGCCGAAGGCGATCGGCGGGGTCATCGACGTCAGCGTCGACTTCTTCGCGATCGCGCCGCCCTCGACCGATCGGCTGTTCGACCAGCGCGGTGAGCGCGAGGACACACGCCTGCTGACGTGGCCGCTGTCGACCGGGCTCAACCTCGGCTGGCAGGCGACCAGTTTCCAGAAGATCTCCGGGCAGTACCAGTTCCGCTTCGACGGCTACGTCAAGGACCGCACCACCAGCGAGGCGTTCACCACGCCGACCAGCACCGTCACCAACGGGCTCGGGGTGCTCTACGAGTATCGCCGCGGCGGGTACTCGGTGACCGCCAACGGGGTCTGGTCGCGGCGGGCCCGCTGGCGCGACTGGGGCAATGCCGGGGCGCTCGAGCGGACGTCGCCGGACTACGAGAAGTACGCGCTGTCGGCGGCCAAGGTGTTCTACCTGGGCCCGTTCAGCAAAATCATCGTCAACGGCGCGTGGTACACCGGACGCCGGCTCGACCGCTTCAGTCAGTACCAGTTCGGATTGTTCGACGAGACCCGCATCCACGGCGTGCCATCGGCGGGCGTGCGCTACGGCGAACTGGCGATGACCCGCGGGCAGTACTCGTTCAACATCTTCGACCAGTACCGGATCGACGTGTTCCTCGATCGGGCCTGGGGACGGGCCGGCGGGACGGGCCGCGGCCTTGCCGAGGCGCTGGCGACTCGCCCGTGGGAGCCGATCACCGGCATCGGCACCGCGCTCAACGTCAAGGTCCCCGGGCGCAACATGATCCTGCGCGCGGACGTCGGCAAGAGTTTTCTGCCGGATCGGTACCGGTCGCTCGGATCGACGGTCGTCCAGATCATGCTGCTCAAGCCGCTCTAGAATTGCCGTAGCCGTCGGACTCGAAAGGCCGTAGCCGTCGGACTCGAATTGCCGTAGCCGTCGGACTTGTCCGACGGGAAATGACGTGACGGCCGGACACGTCCGGCCCCTACGTATGGAA
>JACDAO010000677.1 GCA_013695405.1 Acidobacteriota bacterium
CGCGAGTTCTGATTTAGAATCCGGCCCATGTCGCGATTGCTGCGCCGCCGCCTCGTGCTCGCCGGACTGCTGCTGGTGACCGCGGCGTGCAGCGGTCCCAGCGTGCCGGTGCAGGACGCCCTCGAAGTTCTCGAGATCAAGACCGGCTACGACAACGGCGGGCGCGCGGCGGGGCAGAATCGTCTGTTGCCGGCCATCACGTTCAAGGTCCGCAACCGGTCGAGCGGATCGGTGCGCAGCGTGCAGTTCAACGCCGTCTTCCGGGTGGTTGGCGACACCGAGGAACTGGGCGCGCAACTGGTGCGCGGGATCGACTGGTCCGGGCTCGGCGCGGGCGGGACCGCCGGCCCGTACGTGCTGCGATCGACTTTCGGCTACTCGGGTGAGCAGGCCCGGGGCCAGATGTTCCAGCACGACGGCTTCAAGGACGTGCAGGTCGAGCTGTTCGCCAAGCAGGGCGGGGCGCAGTGGGTCAAGCTCAACGACCAGGTCGTGGACCGCCAGTTGCTCGCCATCGCCCCGTCCACGGCGGCCAAGTGACGGTCGCAGCCGTCCCCGCACCAACGTCCGCCGTCCACGACCCCTCCAATCAGCTCGAACGCCGGCTCTCGGCCTACGACGCCGCGGCGGTCGTCGTCTCCAACGTCATCGGCAGCGGCATCCTCTTCATGCCGGCGATCGTCGCCGGCATCGTCGGCAATCCCGGCGCCATGCTGACGGTGTGGGTCGTCGGTGGCGTGCTCGCCTTCGCCGGGGCCATGGCCTACGCCGAACTGGCCGCGCTGCGACCGAAGGCAGGTGGCGAGTATGTCTACCTCCGCGAGGCGTTCGGGCCACTGGCCGCCTTCCTGACCGGCTGGACCTCGTTCGTCGCGGGGTTCTCGGGGGCGATCGCCGCGACCTCGATGGGCCTGGCGGGTTTCCTCGGCCGTTTCTTCCCGGCTGCTGGCGACCCCACGCCGTGGATCAGCCTGCCGCTCGGGATTGTGACAATGAGCCTGTCGCCCCAGGGCGTGGTGGCGCTGACCGCGATCGTCGCGCTGTCGATGGTGCACATCCTCGGCATCGGACCGGGACGGCTGGTGCAGAACGGCCTGGCACTGGTCAAGGTGCTTGCGCTGCTGGTGTTCGTCGCCGCCGGCCTCTCGGTCGGGCACGGGTCGTCGACCCACTTCGTCGGCAGCACGCCGTGGTTGCCGTCGGCGATGCTGCTGGCGTTGATCCCGGTGATGTTTAGCTACTCGGGCTGGAACGCGGCCGCGTACCTGGCCGAAGAGGTCCGCGACCCGGGCCGCAACGTGCCGCGCGCCCTGCTGATGGGCACCGTCGCGGTGGTGATCCTGTACGTCGCGATGAACATCGTCTACCTCTACGCGCTCGATGTCGGCGCGATGGCGGGCGTGCAGGTTCGCATCGTCGACGCGGCGGCTGAGGTGCTGTTCGGCCCGCGTATTGCCGACGTCCTGACGGTGGTCAGCATCTTCATCGTGCTCGGGAGCATCAGCGCCAACGTCTTCGCCGGGCCGCGGGTGTACTACGCGATGGCCCGGGACGGGCTGTTCCTGTCGGCTGCGGCGCGGGTCCACCCCAAGACCCACACGCCGGCCGTCAGCATCGCCGCCCAGGGGATCTGGAGCGCAGTGCTGGTGCTGACCGGCACGTTCGAACGGTTGGTGACCTACACCGGATTCGCGGTGGTGCTGTTTGCCGGCATCGCGGTGGCGGCCCTGTTCGTGCTGCGTCGCCGCGAACCCGATGCGCCGCGGCCGTTCCGTGCGCTCGGCTATCCGGTTGCGCCAGGCCTGTTCGTACTCGCCAGTGCGGCGATGGTCGTCAACGCGATCTGGAGAGAGCCGGGGCCATCACTGGCGGGCCTGGCGATCCTCGGCGCCGGCATCCCGGTGTACTTCCTGTTGCAACGTCGCGGCCCGGCGTCGTCATGAGCGCCGCGTCAGCCCGATAGCCACCACCACCGCGACCAGCAGATCAGCGGCCGCGCCCGCCCACAGCACGGACTGGCCGGTGCGCCCGGCGACGATCAGCCAGAGCGCGCCGGCTGCGACCTTGACGCCGACCCCGAACAGCCACAGGTAGCGCACCCGGGCCGCGTCCGGCATCAGCCAACCACCCGCGGCCGAACCCACGAGGAACAGCGCCAGCGCCCGGCCGAGGAGGCGACCGGCGGGCGTGTCGATGCCGTCGATCGGCAGCAGACGGTCCGGCGCCAACACGAACAGGGCCCCTGCAACCAGGTTGCAGAGGCCCAGGAAGTTCAGCAGGCGGCCCGGCGACATGCGCCGAGCCTATCAGCGCGCCTTCAGGTCAGTGCGGTAGGTCGTGGTCTGACCCGGGACGACCATCACGTCGAAGGTCTCGGTGGCATAGCCGGCGGCGCGCAACTCGACTGTGTGCCGCCCCCCGGTGATCTTCAGCTTCTGCAGGGCGCCGTCGAAGTCGTCGACCCGGCCGGCAAAGTAGCCGTCGACGTAGACCTCGGCTTCACGCGGACTGACCTTCAGCCGCAGCCCGCCGGTGGGCGCGTCGGGATCGAGCGGATTGGGCGCCGTCGCCTGCGCGTCCTGCTCGTCGGATTCCCGCTGGTACCCGCCGCCCCCAGCGCTGTAGCCGCCCCCACCGTAACCGCCGTACCCACCATAGCCGCCGTACCCACCATAGCCGCCGGCGCCACCCCAGTACGGGTCCGCGAAGCCGCCGCCATAGCCGAAGCCGCCGCCGTACCCGAAGCCGCTCCACATCCACGGATCCCAGAAGTAGCCGAGGCCGAGGCCGCCGAAGCCCCACGGGTAGAAGTACCAGTTGTCGGGACCTCGGAACACCGGCCCCGAGATGATCGGCGGCAGCGTCGCGATGTCACGGCGGGCGACGGCATAGCCTGTCACTGGCGCGCCGTTACGCGGCCGCGAGTAGCCTGGCACGGAGCCGGTGCTGCCGCCGCCGTCGCCTCCGCGCGACCCGCCACGTCTTCCGCTGGTCGTCCGGGTCGGCTCACTCGGACGCGAAGCGACCCCGCTGCCACCGCCCCAGGGCGAACTGCCGCCGCCACGGGGCGAGGCCACGCGACCAGATCCCCCCGAGTCGCCGCCGCCGCCGCCGCTGCCGCTGCCGCCACCGCCGCTGGACGAGCCACCATCCCCACCGCCAGGATTGCGTGGGCGCTGATCCGCAAACAGGACATCGGGCGAGCCGACGTATCCAAGTCCAGCGACGAGGGCAGCAGTGATCAGGAATGTCTTCATGGGTTCGGCACCTTTGTGCGGAGTCGTCGCCAGTCAGGCTGCAACAAGCCTGCCACTGAAATCGACTTTGTCGCCACGCACCTGGCGCTGAAAGCCGTCGCGGCCGTGTCCCCGCGCGATCACACCATCGTCGTCCACTCAGGACAGCGACGCACCCCGACGAGTCACTGCAAGTGGCAGGGTAGGATAAGGGGCCCGTGACCCGTCGTCCTCTCCGGTTGCTGATTCTGATCTCGAGTGTACTGCCGCTGATGGTCGGCTGTGGCAAGAAGGGCCCGCCCCTGGCGCCGCTCCGGCCCGTGCCGGCGGTCATCTCCGACCTCACGGCAGCGCGGCTGGCCGATACCGTCCGGCTGCAGTTCACGGTGCCGACCCGCAATGCCGACGGGACCACGCCCAGCGACCTGGCCCTCGTCGACGTCTACGCCCTGACCGGCAAGGCGGAAGGTCCGCTCGGCCGTCCGCTGACGACGCGCGAGTTCGAGCAGCTGGCGACCCGCGTCGCTCGCATCGAGGTGCAGCCGCCACCGCCGCCCGGGACCGAGGACGGCGATGCGCCGGCCGCGACAGCGTCGACCACGCCGCCGACAGCGGCCCCGCCGCCAGACGCCCGACCCGCTCAAGGTGCGGTGGTGCATGTGGAGGAGGCGATGACGCCCGGGCTCGAGTCCGAGGTGTTCGTGCATCCCGATGCCGCCAAGGTCGCTCGGCTGCGCGAAGTGGCAGGTGATGCGCCCGATGCCGAGGCGGTGCCGTCGACCGCGGGATCCGGGCGCGCGCTGCTCTGGCCCCAGCCGGTCCCTGGTGTGTCGCGCGCCTATGTGGCGATCCCGTACTCGGCAACCGGCCGCGCCGGCCCGGCGTCGACGCCATTGCTGGTGCCGTTCGTTGCCGCTCCGCCCACGCCGCCGGCACCGGTCGTGACCCACACCGCCACCAGCGTCGAACTGACCTGGACCAGCCCGCGTGGCATCCAGTTGCCGATCCAGCGCACGGTCACGCCCGAGATCCAGAAGGCCGAGGAGTTGCTGCCGGCGCGACCGCTGGTGACCTACGGCACGGCGCACACCTACCGGGTCTACCAGATGCCTCCCCCGGGGGCGCCAGCCAGTGAGCCGTCGGCGCCACTCAATCCGGCGCCGCTGGAGGTACCGGCGTTCACCCACACCCAAATCGAGTTCGGCGTGCCGCGCTGCTACGCGCTGCGCACGGTCGAGCGCCGCGGCAACCTGACGCTGGAGAGTGCGCTCTCGCCGGTGACGTGCCATACCGCGATCGACACCTACCCGCCGCCCGCGCCGACCGGCCTGGTCGCGGTTGGCAGCGAAGGCGGCATCAGCCTGATCTGGGAGCCGGTGACCGCGCCGGACCTGGCCGGCTACCTCGTGCTGCGCGGCGTCGAGGGCGAGGCGCTCAAGCCGATCACCGCCGCGCCGCTGACCGAGACGACCTTCCGCGACACCACGACGCAGGCAGGAGTGATGTACATCTATGCGGTGGTGTCGGCCGACAGGGCGACGCCGGCCAACGTGAGCCCCGAGAGCAATCGGGTGCGGGAGAGTGCGCGCTAGCGCCGGCGCTCGGTAGACGGGCCAGGGGCGACGGACTACGGCCGGCCGCCCACGGGGATGATGAGAAGGATGACCAAGATCGTCAGGACGACCGACGGGACCACCACGCGGTACGTGGTGCAGGACGAAGACGGCTGGCACGCGCTCGAGGGCGACCTGTTCGGGGACTGGTCCGTCGGCGCCGCCGTGGCCGCGCCCGAGACGGTGCTCGCGCCGGTGGTGCCGTCCAAGATCGTCTGCGTCGGTCTCAACTACAAGGATCACGCTGCCGAGCAGGGCAAGCCGTTGCCCGCCGAGCCACTGATCTTCCTCAAGCCGTCGACCGCCATCGTCAACCCCGGCGAGCCCATCGTCATCCCCGACCGGGTCGGCCGGGTCGACTACGAGTCGGAACTGGCGGTGGTGATCGGGCGCCGTGCCACCCGCGTCGCGCACAGCGATGCGCTATCGTACGTGCTCGGCCTCACCTGCATGAACGACGTGACCGCGCGCGACCTGCAGAAGCAGGACGGCCGCTACACCCGCGCCAAGGGCTTCGACAGCTTCGCACCGCTCGGGCCGTGCATCGCGGTCGGTCTGTCACCGGACGATCTCGAGGTCTGCGGCCTGGTCAACGGCCAGATGCGTCAGCAGTCACGCACGCGTGAGTTGATCTTCCCGGTCGCCGCGCTGATCGCCTACATCTCCCGGATCATGACGCTGCTGCCCGGCGACATCGTCTCCACCGGCACCCCGGCGGGCATCGGCCCGCTGCAGGCCGGCGACGAGGTCGTGGTCCGGGTCGAGGGCGTCGGCGAGTTGCACAATCCCGTCACAAGGAGTCCGTCATGAAACTGTTCGTCGACACCGGCAACATTGCCGACATCAAGAAACTGGTCGCCCTCGGGATCGTCGACGGCGCCACCACCAACCCGTCGCTGATGGCTAAGGAGACCCGCAATCCGCGGGACATCCTCAAGGAGATCTGCGATCTGGTGCAGGGCCCGGTCAGCGGCGAGGTGGTCGCCACCGATCTCGACGGGATGCTGCGCGAAGGCCGCGAACTCGCGACCATCTCCGAGCACATCGTCGTCAAGGTGCCGTTCGGGCCGGCCGGCGTGCAGGCCTGCAAGACGCTGACCTCGGAGGGCACCAGGGTCAACGTCACGCTGGTGTTCTCGGCCGCGCAGGCTCTGCTCGCCGCCAAGGTGGGCGCGTACTTCGTCAGCCCGTTCGTCGGCCGTCTCGACGACATCGGCGCCGAGGGGATGGAGCTGATCGGGGACATCGTCCAGATCTACGAGAACTACGAGTTCGGCACCCAGGTGCTGGTGGCCAGCACCCGCAGCACGCTGCACATCGTCCAGGCGGCCAAGCTCGGCGCCGACATCTGCACCTGTCCGCCGGCGGTGATCGAGGGGCTGTTCAAGCACCCGCTCACCGACAGCGGGCTCGAGCGCTTCCTGAAGGACTGGGAGAAGGCCCAGCAGAAGTAGGTCATGCCGCATCAGAGTCCGTCCGATCGGCTGGCCTCGCTCGAGCAACGCGCCGAGGACGGCGGCGGTGCCGACCGCATTGCCCGTCAGCACGAGGCGGGCAAGCTCTCGGCCCGCGAGCGCGTCGCCCGGCTGTTCGACCCCGGGACCTTCGAGGAGACCGACAAGCTGGTCGTCCACCGCTGCCGCGACTTCGGCATGGACAGCCAGCAGGTGCCCGGCGACGGCGTGGTCTGCGGCAGCGGCCGGGTCGACGGCCGCACTGTGTTCGCGTTCGCCCAGGACTTCACCGTCTTCGGCGGGTCGCTCTCGCAGACCAACGCCGCCAAAATCTGCAAGGTGATGGATCAGGCGGTCAAGGTCGGCGCGCCGATCGTCGGCCTGAACGACTCGGGCGGCGCCCGGATCCAGGAGGGCGTCGCCTCGCTGGCCGGCTACGCCGACATCTTCCTCCGCAACACGCTGGCCTCGGGCGTGGTGCCGCAGATCTCGGCGATCCTCGGCCCGTGTGCCGGTGGCGCGGTCTACTCGCCGGCGATCACCGATTTCACGGTGATGGTCGAGTCGACCAGCTACATGTTCGTGACCGGCCCGGACGTGCTCCGCACCGTCACGCACGAAGACGTGACCAAGGAGGAACTGGGCGGGGCGATGACCCACAACGCCCGCAGCGGCGTCGCCCATTTCGCCGTCCCCGACGACGACGCGTGCCTGGCGCTGGTGCGCGACCTCCTTTCGTACCTGCCGTCCAACAACCTCGACGACCCGCCGCTGACACCCTCGTCCGACCCGGTCGATCGCGAAGTGCCCGAACTCGACACACTGGTGCCGGCCTCGGCGTCGCAGCCGTACGACATGCACGACGTGATCGCCGCGGTGGTCGACGATGGCGGGTTCCTCGAGGTGCAGCAGCACTTCGCGCGCAACATCCTGGTGGGGCTTGCGCGGATGGGCGGTCGCAGCGTCGGGATCGTCGCCAACCAGCCGGCGCACCTGGCTGGCACGCTCGACATCGACGCCTCGGTCAAGGCGGCGCGGTTCGTGCGCTGCTGCGACGCCTTCAACATCCCGTTGATCACCTTCGAGGACGTGCCCGGCTTCCTGCCCGGCACGGTGCAGGAGTTCGGCGGCATCATCCGCCACGGCGCCAAGCTGCTGTACGCCTATGCCGAAGCGACGGTGCCGAAAATCACCGTCATCACCCGCAAGGCCTACGGCGGTGCCTACTGCGTCATGTCGAGCAAGCACCTGCGCACGGACCTCAACCTCGCCTGGCCGACCGCCGAGATCGCGGTGATGGGACCAGACGGCGCCGTCAACGTGCTGTACCGG
>JACDAO010000678.1 GCA_013695405.1 Acidobacteriota bacterium
GGCCACCTCACCGCGACCAAGGGGGGACGCGTGCGATACGTGCCGCTGACGCGCCGACTGGCGGCGGGACTCGAGGCCGCGCAGCCGGG
This sequence comes from Acidobacteriota bacterium, assembly GCA_013695405.1. Lineage (GTDB taxonomy): Bacteria > Acidobacteriota > Vicinamibacteria > Vicinamibacterales > Vicinamibacteraceae > Luteitalea. The sequence goes on from JACDAO010000678.1 coordinate 90, forward strand.
TGCGGGCAAGACGGACGAGGTGCTGAAGCGGGACAACGGCCGGCCGTTCCGCGAAAGCCACGTGGCCGACCTGTTGGCCAAGGTGGCGCGGGAGGCGGGGATGCCGCCGCACGGTCCGCACACCCTCCGCCACACGTTCTGCTCGCACCTGGCGATGCGGGGCGCGGCGGTGAGCGCCATTCAGGTGCTGGCTGGACACCAGGACCTGTTGACGACACAGCGGTACATGCACCTGAGCCCGAACATGCTCGATGCGGCCATTAAACTCCTCGACGCGCCCCGTATTCGCGAGGCGCCCCGTGGAGATATTGTGGAGACGCTGGCAGGCGCCTTCACAAGTGATTGATTGGTAATGATTTAGTGGTGAGCCGGGAAGGAATCGAACCTTCAACCCGCAGATTAAGAGTCTGCTGCTCTGCCAATTGAGCTACCGGCCCACACTGTGCGTGCGTCAGGGCCCCGACGCCGACCCGGGAGGATACCACACGTTCTCCCGACGAGCCCGTACTGTAGCTGAATCGAACACTCGTACCCCTTTACACGTCGACTACACGTCGACAGTGTCTCACTCCAGCTTCGCCTCGCCAGCCAGCCTCAGCCAAAGTGCGACGAAACCTGCCGCACGGCGGCGAATCACTTCGCCGCCGTGCCAGCGCGGCCAGATGGCAGTCGCCTTGCACTCGCTCGTCACGTCATGAGTGACATGCCTGCTCCCCTCGATTCCCTGCAGGACTACAGCCTGCCCGACTTCGACCTGCCGGTTGGTGCCGCCGTGGTCGGCGGTGCGCTGATTGGCAGCTTCGGGGCCTTCCTGTTCCTGACCGCGCGTGGCACGGTGCTGCGCCATGACCTGACCGCCAGGTTCGAGAGGCTGCTCGAAGGCCTCGAAACCGTGCTGACTGGGTGGGGCGACCTGCAGCAGCGCGCCACCGGCCTGCGCAGCCTGATCGACACCTCCCGCAACACGCGACGTTCGGACGCCAGCAGCCCGTCGACGTCCTAGAAGAGACCGCTTATGGACAATCTCTCGACCACCAATACCCTGCTCGCGGTGATGGCCGGCGTGCAGGTGCTCTGGATCGTCGCCGCGCTGGTCGCCGCGATGTACGTGCGCGGCATGGTCACGCGCACCGAAACCGCGCTGGCGCGCTTGCAAGACGAGCACGTACGCCCCCTGAGAGGCAAGGTCGATCACATCCTGTCGAAGGTCGACCACGTCATGTCGGACGTGTCGCAGACGACCGGTGCGGTGCAGCAGCGCGCGGCGGCGGTCGACGCGAGCTTGTCCTCGACGTATCAGGTGGCCGAGCGCGAGGCCCGACGCGTGGCGTCGGTCTTCACCGCACTCGCCCGCGAAACCACCGCCGTGGCCACCGGCGTCCGCGCTGCCGTGGCGGCCGTCGCCCAGCCAACCCCATCCACCCCTACTCGAGGAGTCCGCGATGACCTACCCGCATGACGACTACAGCACGACCGACACCCACGACAGTCACTTCATGCTCGGCCTGCTGACGGGCGCCGCGATCGGCGCCGGCGTGGCGTTGCTGTTCGCCCCCCGCGAGGGCTCGCAGGTCCGCCAGGGACTGGCCGACAACGCCCAGCGCGTCGGCCGCCGCCTGCAGGACAACTACGAAGACGTAGCTGGCACGGTCCGTCATTCGGCCCGCAAGGTGATGGACCAGGCCGGCGATTTGATCGAGCGAGGCAAGGGCGCCTATCAGGACGCCGCCGCCGACGTGCGTCACGGCGTGTCCGATGCCTCGCGCACCGCGCAGGATTTGGCGAGCGAAAGCGGTTACCGTCCGGCAACCTCCGACACCACGACCAGCGCCGGCCTGACCTCACCGGCGTCGCCGTCGGATCCGTTCCCCCGCTCGCCACTGAGCTGATCGTCCGCCCGTATCAGGGGCGGCTCACGGCCGCCCCACCTCCGTCGCTTCTTGACATCTCGCCGGTACGGTGTGGGCATGATCACCTGCCATCGACCGGCTCGTCGCACTTGGACCTGCACCTCCCTCCTGCTCGTGCTCGTCGCCCTGTGCGGCGCGGCACCGGGCGTGCAGGTCCCCAGTCTCGACCCCATCCCACCTGTCCCCTGACGATCTCGCCCGCGTCTTCGAACGCTTCTACCGCACCGATCCGTCCCGGCAGCGGGAGACCGGCGGCACCGGGCTGGTGCTGGGGATCGTCCGACACCTCGTCGAGGCCCAGGGCGGCCGGGTGTGGGCGAGAAGTGGCGCCGACGAGGTCTCGGTGACGCTGACGCTGCCGCTCGCCGGTCCTGGCAGCCCCGACCGGCCGCGACCCACCGGCAACGGCGAGATCAGAGGCGCGTCCGATCCGGGATGATGTCGCCGCGCACGGCTTCGTAGACGTTCTTGGCGGCCCCCACTCCCGGCACGGCGTCGAGCGAGCTGTCGACCACCCCTCGCCATAGTCCCTTCCGGCGAATCGCATAGCGCAGCCCGAACAGCGCAAGTGCCGCGCCGAGCAGCGGTACCGATCGTCCGACCCGCCGCGCCAGGCGCGCGGTGCCGTATTGCGTGATCTGTCGTCGAAGGCCCATCCCTCATGGTGAGGCCCCGTTTCCCGCTACGCAAACACAGCCGTAGCGCAGCTCGCTCGCCAGGGGTTGGTCGTGGAGTCGCAGGCGGCCTGATGCGATACTCCCGGGCGTGACCAGGGCCCAGGGATCGTCGACACGATGGCACCGCTCGGCCTGGCACTTGCTCGCGACCGGCACGACGCTGCTCGGCGTGACGTTGTCGGGTTCGCAGTCCCCAGCGCCGGCCCCGACGACGGGCGCCAGCCACGAGAGCGCGCGGTTCTCACCACTCGCCGACCTGACGCCGGCCAACGTCACATCCCTGGCACCGGCCTGGACCTACCACACGCGCGACTTCAGTGGCGGCCTCGGACCGACCCCCGCGCGCAGCGTGCCGGGCGTGCAGACCAGCCCGCTGCTCTCGGGCGACACCCTCTACGTCACCACCCCCTCCAGCATTGTCATCGCGCTCGATCCGGAGACCGGCCGCGAGCGCTGGCGGCATGATCCGCAAGCCGGCAAGCCGCGGCGTTGTTACGAGCCGCATCGCGGAGTTTCGATCTGGCAGGGGAGTGATCGGGCCCAGACGGTCCGCACGGTGTTCTCGGGCACCTGCGACGGACGGTTGATCGCGCTCGACGCAACAACCGGTAAGCCTCGGGGCACGTTCGGGACCGCGGGCGGGATCGACCTGCGTGCCGGTGTCGACGCCAGGGACGGCGACGCCTACTCGATGACCACGCCGCCGGCGATCTTCCGCGACCTGGTGATCGCGGGGGCGCAGGCGCCAGAGGGGACGCCGCGCGGCCCGGCCGGGGACGTCCGCGCATTCGACGTCCGGACCGGCCGTCAGGTGTGGCGCTTCCACACCGTGCCCCGGCCAGGAGAGGTCGGACACGACACCTGGCCCGCCGACGGCTGGCAGCGCCGCACCGGGGTCAACGTGTGGAGCGCGATGAGTGTCGACCACGACCGCGGTCTGCTGTTCCTGCCGATTGGCTCACCGTCGTACGACTTCTATGGCGCCGACAGGGCCGGACAGAACCTGTTCGGCAACTCGCTGGTCGCACTCGACGCCACGACCGGCGTCCGCAAGTGGCACGCTCAGCTGGTGCACCACGACATCTGGGACTTCGATCCGCCGGCGCAGCCGATCCTGGCCGACATCCGTCGCGATGGGCGCGTCATCCCGGTGGTCGTGCAGGTGACAAAGATGGGCCTGGTGTTCGTCTTCGATCGCACCAACGGCACACCCGTGTTCGGCATCGAGGAACGGCCGGTGCCCCAGAGCGTGGTGCCGGGGGAGCGCACCTGGCCGACGCAACCGTTTCCCACCCTGCCTCGACCACTGGCGCGACACACGCCGCTGACCCGTGACCAGTTGACCACCGTCACCCCAGAGTCCCGCGCCGAGTGCGAACGGCTGTTCGATCTGGTGACCAGCGGCGGCCTGTTCACCCCGCCTGGCCTGACGCCGACGCTGTGGTTTCCCGGCACGATGGGCGGCGCGACCTGGTCCGGGGGCGCCGTCGATCCCTCGTCGTCACTGCTGATCGTCAACACCAACGAGGTCGGTGCGGTCGGGCAGATGGCGCCGACGCCCGCGGGCTCGGCGCTGGCATACACCAGGACCGGGCCGGCCGGCCCGTACGGCCGCTTCTGGGACAGCCGGCAGTTGCCCTGTCAGCAACCACCGTGGGGCGTCCTGCACGCTGTCGACCTGAGCACCGGGCACATCGCGTGGCAGGTGCCACTCGGCAACGTACCGGTTCTCGAAGCCCAGGGCATCACCGGGACCGGATCGCCCAACATCGGTGGCGCGATCGTCACCGGCGGGGGGCTGGTGTTCATCGGCGGCGCCAGCGACAGCCGCCTGCGTGCCTTCGAGTTGCACACTGGCAAGGAGGTCTGGCGTGCCGACCTGCCGGCCAGCGGCCACGCCCTGCCGATCACCTATCGCGGACCGACCACCGGCCGGCAGTACGTGGTCATCGCAGCCGGTGGGGGCGGCAAGTTCTCCCGCACCATCTCTGACGCCATCGTCGCCTTCGCTCGACCCTGACGCGCGGCGGCGTCCTGCGGCGCCACTCTCCCGACACAACCGTCGGCTCGCCGCCATATTCGCGCAGCGTCGGCGCCAGACCGACACCAGGCTGACGCCCAAACAGGCGGTCAGCGGAAGCCGTGTGCGGCACGAATGTATCGGTAAAGCCAAGGAATAGTGGGACTGGAGTCAAACTCGGCCGGAGCGGCGGCTGACGACGTGCCGACAGTCCGTGGCGGCTCCGTTTCTGCAATCGAGCTCCGGCACATCGCCCATGCGGCTCTGGCTCCCGCTCCTGATCGTGCTGTGTGCGTCACACACCCCTGCGCTGGCGGAGGTGCGCGACACCTCGCCCGGCTACTTCCGGTATCCGGCGCTCGGCCCCGACAGCATCGTGTTCACGGCCGAAGGCGACCTCTGGCGCGTGTCGCTGCGCGGCGGCCTCGCCCAGCGGCTGACCACGCATCCGGGGGAGGAAGCGCACGCGGCGATTTCGCCCGACGGCGAGATGGTGGCGTACTCGGCGTCCTACGAAGGGCCCACCGAGGTGTACACGATGCGCCTCGACGGCGGCGCGCCCAGACGACTGACCTACGAAGGCGAGTCGGCCCACGTGGTCGGCTGGTCAGCCACGGGCGACATCCTCTATTCGACCCGCCGCCACGCCGGCTTGCCCGGCGTGCATCTGGCACGGCTCGACCCCGTGACCGCACGGTCGACGCTGCTGCCGCT
>JACDAO010000693.1 GCA_013695405.1 Acidobacteriota bacterium
GTCGTCGTTCTACCTGCTGCTGGTCGGCAGCATGTGTTCGATCGGCGCGGTCGGCGGCACGATGCAGAACCTCAAGCTGTATCTGACCCTCGACCAGCAGTACGGGCAGGGCGAGGTCGCGCGGATCCTGAGCCTGGTGCTGGCCGGCAGCATCGTCGGGCGATTGCTGATGGGATGGCTGGCCGATCAGTGGGCCCGCAAGTACGTGATGCTGCTGATCTACCTGATCGTCGCGGCGGCAATTCCTCTGCTGCTATGGGCCGATTCGTGGACGATGCTGCACGTCTTCGCGGTGCTGTTCGGGATCGGGCTGGGCGGCGACTACATGATCATCCCGCTGATGGCCGCCGACCTGTTCGGCGTGCAACGGCTCGGCCGCGTGATGGGTTTCGTCCTGACCGCGGACGGCGTCGCCGAGGCCGTGTCCCCGATGCTGGTGGCCGGCATCCGCGATCGCGGGGGCAGCTATCGGCCCGGCTTCCTGCTGCTGCTGGCACTGGCGCTCCTGGGCGCCGTCGCCGTGGCCATGCTGCCAAGGCGCAGCCACGCGTAGCCGCGGGACTTGTCCCGCGGAGGCTGCGGCCGCTCGCGTAGCCGCGGGACTTGTCCCGCGGCGGTTACGGCCGGACAAGCGGAGGTGACGGCCGGACAAGTCCGGCCGCTACGGGTGCGGAGGTGACGACACCGTCGCCGCGCCCAGGTGAGGAATCTCATTCGACCCGGGCGCGCACCGGCAACGCGTAGGCCTGCCACAGCGCGTCGAGGTGCGCGGCATCAGGCACGCCGTCCAGGGCGACGAAGCGGTAGCGCGCCGTGAACGGCTGGCGCGGCTGAATCGACAGCGGTCCGGCTTGCTGCGGCGCGAAGTTGAAGAACGGCTCGGTCGGGTGGATCCGCATCGGCTGCGGCGAGCGGACGTTGTCGGGGTGCGACAGCATGGCCAGTCCGGCGCGCTGGCCGTCGACCTCCCCGCTCATGTGCACCCAGCTGGCGCGTGTCCCGTGTCCGGGCACGCGAGTACGGCCGGTGGCGGTCAGGAAGAAGGTCTTCGCGGCGCCGTCCCACTCGTGCCGCCCGCGCATCCCGACCCCGCCGTAGCGGTATGTCGGCAGTTCGAGCGGCTGCGCGCCGACCAGGTCCTGCCGCAGTGTCAGGTCGAACACGTGCGCCTTGCGTCCGGCGGCCGGCATCGCGTACGCGACGACGCGCCAGTCCTCGGTCAGCACGGTCGTCGGGGTGGGCGTCAGAAGGTCCATGTAGCGGTGACGGGTCTCGAACCCTCCGGTGAGCGGGCCCGACCAGGTGCGTCCGACCGACTCGTACTCGACGCGGCCCTTCTTGTCGCCCATGTTCCAGAAGTCCGGCGAACGGCCGCCGACGCGGGTGCTGGTCCAGGCGGCCCAGATACCGTGATGGTGGCGGTGGTTGGGGGGGTAGTCCTCGGTGACCCGCCGCCCCGACGGCGTCATCACCGGATGGATGTAGCCGCCCCGCCGGAACACCTCGTCGACGCCAACCGGCAGCGTCAGCGGCTCGCCGATGTAGCGGAACGCCGGTGTGCCGTCGATCGACACCTGCAACTGCGACCGGTCGCGGCCCAGCGTGACACGGTCGACGGTCGACGACTTGAGCGCGGGCTCGATCAGGTAGCGCACGGTCTTCTCGGCCGGAATCGACGGCAGCAACGCCCAGGCCTCGCGGTCAGGGCCGATCTGCATCGGCACGACCTCACCGGTCTGCTCGTGACGCAACTGCAGATCGGCGCCACGGACGGTGGACGGCAGCTGCACCTGCACCCAGGCCTGTTCGCGCGCCAGTTCGCTGCTCTCCAGCACCAGCCGCGGCAGCCCGGACGAGGGCGCCTGTGCCAGGAGCACGCCGCAGGCCAGAGCCGCAGTGCCGCCGCCGAGGGGAAGCATCAGGGAGAATCGCATGCGGCGCAGCGTAATGCAGGCTACAGGTGAAGACCATGCCCTTTCCCGTGTCCGACCACTGCGACGGCCGTCGCTTCGCCGTGCTGACACTGCTCGCCGACCGGGATCGGCAAGGCAGCATGACCGACACGGCCGCGGGGCCGGTCGAGTTGCTCGGGTATCGCGAGGAATGCCGGAGGCGGTACGGCCACTCCAGCCGTGGATTCACTGCCCCTTTTTGCTTGGAGAGCGCAGGCGTCAGACGCCATCGCGATTGGACGCGAACACGATCTCGCGCCGGTAGCGCGACCAGTGCGGGAACACGTCTTCGGCCGGGTGTGTGATGAACGTGGTCATCACGCCGCGCGGTGTCCATCAGCCACACGTCGGCGTTGCCGGCAACGCGACGCGGCATCGCGATCTGCTCGAGCCCGGGCGCCGGCGTCGGCGACGCCCAATCCTCCCCGCCCCCTGGAGGTCGGATGGCGAGCGGACATCAGCGTCCGCGAGGGGGACACGTGTAGTAGAGTCCAGCCTCCGAGCCTCCTGTGGCCGATTTCCATCGAAGCCGGCCCGCGCCTGCCGGCGGTCTCCCGTCGCGCGCCATTGGCTGGGGCCTGGCCCTCGTGGCTATCGCGTACGTCGGATACCTCGCCCTGCTGATCACCTGTGATCTGCTGCGCGTGGAGCCACTCGGCTTCGTCCCGGTCTTCGCAGACCGCCGGGTGACGGTCGAGCGCGTGCAGCCCGGAAGCGTTGCCGCACGGCAGGGCCTGCACCCGAACGACCGCCTCGTTCGCGCAAACGGGCAGGTCCTGTCGGGACGCGTCGACTGGCAGCGGGTCCGCGTGCAACTGGAC
>JACDAO010000698.1 GCA_013695405.1 Acidobacteriota bacterium
TCCGAGTACGCTCCGGTGCTGTATGGCGCCGTCGCCATCCTGCTGCTGTACGTGCTGTTCTTCGGCGTGGTCGCCGGCGGGTCCCGGCGCTGGATCTCGCTGGCGATCTTCAATCTCCAGCCGTCTGAATTCGCCAAAGCGGGTCTGGCGCTGCTGCTGGCGACCTGGTTCGGGCAAGGCAAGCTGAACGCCACCCGCACCGGCGACCTCGCGGTGGCCGGCGGCTTGCTCGGCGTGTTGTTCCTGCTGATTGCCCGCGAGCCGGACCTGGGATCGGCAGTGACGCTGCTGCCGGTGCTGGGCGGCATCACCTATGCGGCCGGCCTGCGCCTGCGGCTGATCGGCTACGCGCTGCTGCTCTGCGTGCTGCTCGCGCCGGCGGCCTGGTCATACGGTTTGAAGGATTACCAGCGTTCGCGGGTGGTCACCTTCCTCGATCCGTCGCAGGACGCTCGTGGCGCCGGCTATCAACAGATCCAGGCCCGCATCACGGTCGGCTCCGGCGGCCTGACCGGCAAGGGGTTCCTCAACGGCACCCAGGGTCAGTACAAGTTCCTGCCCGTCGCCCACAACGACTTCGTCTACTCGGTGCTCGCCGAAGAACACGGGTTCCTGGGCGTGCTCGCCACGCTGGGGCTGTACCTGTTCGTCCTGCTTCGCTCGATTGACGCGGCCCGCCTCGCCCGCGACCGCATCGGCTCCTATCTGGTCGTCGGACTGGTTGCCGGTTTCGGCTTCCAGGTCGTCTACAACATCGCGATGTCGGCCGGCCTGGCGCCGGTCAAGGGCCTCACCCTGCCCTTGATGAGCTATGGTGGCTCGTCGATGATTGCGACGCTCATGAGTTTCGGCCTCATCCTGAACGTCCGGATGCGGCGGTTTGCCAATTGATGGTGACCGGGCTGTTCCTGGTCGTGTGGTGCATGGTGCTGCTGCTGGCGGGCGCGACCTGGTGGTCGCGAGCGGCGCATCGTGCGCCGGCGCGCGGCTCGTGCGCGCCGAGGCACGACCGGGAGCGCGTGGACGCCGGGAGTCTACTGCATGACCAAGGAGATGATTGTCTCCTCGAACGATCGCGAGACCGCGGTCGCCATCCTCGAGGACGACCAGGTCGTCGAGTTCTTCATCGAGCGCGACCGCCAGCAGGGCGTGGTCGGCAACGTCTACAAGGGCCGGGTGTCCAAGGTGCTGCCCGGCATGCAGTCCTCGTTCATCGACCTCGGCCTGGAGCGTGACGGGTTCCTCTACGTCTCGGACGTGATCACCCCGGCCGAAGCGCTCGAGGACGACCCCGACGAGCCGGACGACCCACCGGCCGACGAATCACCGTATGCCACGGCCAGCGACGCCCCCGCAACGGGCCTGGCTGCCGTCAGCGCGATCGGCGTCGTCGAGACGGTCACGGCTGGCGTGCCGACCAGGGGCGGCGATCGTCGCCAGCGGCAGGAGCGCGCGGCGCAGCCCAACATCGAGGACCTGCTCGAGGAAGGGCAGGATGTGCTGGTGCAGGTGGTCAAGGAGCCGATCGGCACCAAGGGCGCCCGGATTACGTCGCACGTCACGATTCCCGGACGATTCCTGGTCTTCATGCCGACCGTCGATCACGTCGGCGTCTCGCGCAAGATCGAGTCGCGCGAGGAGCGCGCCCGGCTGCGCGGCATCGTCAAGCAGTTCCGCGAGGCACACGGCTTCTCGGGCGGCGTGATCATCCGGACCGCCGCGGCCAGCCGGCCGGACGCCGACATCCTCGGCGACCTGGAGTATTTCCACCAGATCTGGCAGGAGATCCGTCACAAGTCGGAGACCCAGCGCGCGCCGGCGGTCATCTACCGCGAGCAGAGCCTGGTCGCCAAGCTGCTGCGCGATCTGCTCACCGAGGAGTTCAGCGTCATCCGCATCGACAGCGCCGAAGAACACCGCCGGGTGGTGTCGCTGATCGAGCGGATCATGCCGGCGATGCTGCCGCGGGTGCGGCTGTACACCCGTGAGTTCCCGATCTTCGAGGAGTACGGTGTCCGCACCGAGATCGACAAGGCGCTGCGCAGCAAGGTCTGGCTCAAGTCCGGTGGCTACATCGTGATCAACCAGACCGAAGCGCTGGTGGCCATTGACGTCAACACCGGGCGGTACGTGGGCAAGAAGACCACCGGCCGGCTCGAGGACACGATCCTCAAGACCAACCTCGAGGCGGTCAAGGAGATCGTGCGACAGCTGCGGCTGCGCGACATGGGCGGAATCATCGTGCTCGACTTCATCGACATGGAGGACAAGAAGAACCGCCAGAAGGTGTTCCAGTCGATCGAGCAGGAATTGCGTCGCGACCGGGCGCCGAGCAAGGCGATCCAGGTCTCGGATTTCGGCCTGATCATCGTCACCCGCAAGCGCGTCAAGCAGAGTCTGGAGCGACTGATGACCGACGCCTGCCCCTACTGCTCGGGCTCTGGCACGATCAAGTCCACCGCCACGGTCTGCCAGGAAATTCTCAACGAGATGCGCAAGGTCGGGCACGACCTCGACGGCCATGGCGTGCTGCTGCGGGTCAACCCGGAGATTGCCGATGCGCTGCAGGGCGACGAGCGCGGCGTGCTGAAGGAAGTGGAGCACGTGACC
>JACDAO010000717.1 GCA_013695405.1 Acidobacteriota bacterium
GTGCTGACCTCGCGCGGCACCGCCGCCGAGGCCGTGGCCGCCGAAGTGCAGGCGGCCGGTGGCGAGGCGCTGGCGGTGGCGGCCGATGTCGGCGACGCCGAGGCCGTGCAGCGCGCTATCGACACGGTACTCGCGGCGCACGGACGGATCGACATCCTGGTCAACAACGCCGGCATCGCGCGCGATCAGTTGCTGCTGCGGATGAAGCGCGACGACTGGGACGCGGTGCTGGCGACCAACCTCACGGGCACCTTCATCTGCACGCAGGCCGTGCTCAGGACGATGATCAAGCAGCGCGCCGGGCGGATCATCAGCATCAGCTCGGTGGTCGGGCAGAGCGGTAACCCGGGACAGACCAACTACGCGGCGGCCAAGGCCGGGATCATCGGCTTCTCCAAGGCGCTGGCCCGGGAAGTCGCGTCGCGGTCGATCACGGTCAACGTGGTCGCGCCGGGGCTGATCGACACGGACATGACGCGGGACATCAGCAGTGACGCCCAGGCCACCTGGGTGTCGGCGATCCCGCTGGGCAGACTGGGCACGCCGGAGGATGTAGCCGCGGCGGTGTGCTTCCTTGCATCTGATGCGGCTGGTTACATCACCGGGCAGGTGCTCGCCGTCAACGGCGGCATGTACGCCTGATCAGGAGGAGTGCGGATGTCGTCTGTGGCAGACAAGGTCAAGAGCATCATCGTGGAGCAGCTCGGCGTGGACGAGGAAGAAGTCACGCCGGACGCGTCGTTCGTCGACGATCTGGGTGCCGATTCGCTCGACGTCGTGGAACTCGTGATGGCCTTCGAGGAGGAGTTCGGGGTCGAGATCCCGGACGATGACGCCGAGAAGATCACCCGTGTGCGAGAGGCGATCGCCTACATCGAGACACACGGCAAGGCCAAGAAGTAGCAGCTGCCACACCGGACGAGGTGCGGGGACGGAGGGAGTGTGTCCAGGCGAGTCGTGGTGACGGGGGTCGGGCTGGTGTCCTCGCTGGGGATCGGCACCGCACCCAACTGGGCGGCGCTGTGCGCCGGGCGGAACGGCATTTCCCGCATCACGCGGTTCGATGCCGCGGCATTCAGTACGCAGATCGCGGGCGAGGTCACCGACTTCGACCCGCTGGCCTACGTGGAGAAGAAGGAGGTCAAGAAAATTGACACCTTCATCCAGTACGCCATTGCCGCCAGCCAGCACGCTGTCGACGACGCAGCGTTGCAGATCACCGAGGGCAACTCGGCCGGCATCGGCGTTTACATCGGGTCGGGGATTGGCGGCTTCGGGACGATCGAGCGCGAGCACGAGGCGTACCTCAAGGGCGGGCCGCGCAAGATCTCGCCGTTCTTCATTCCGTCGGCGATCATCAACCTGGCGTCGGGCCAGGTTTCGATCCGGTTCGGCGCGCGCGGGCCGAACATGGCGTCGTGCACGGCGTGTTCGGCGTCGGCCCACGCGATTGGCGATTCCTACGAGATCATCAAGCGCGGCGACGCCGATGTGATGATCACCGGAGGCGCCGAGGCGGCGGTGACCCCGATGAGCGTCGGCGGGTTCGGGTCGATGCGCGCGCTATCGACGCGCAACGACGCGCCCGAGCAGGCCTGCCGGCCGTTCGATCGCGATCGTGATGGGTTCATCATCGGCGAGGGATCCGGGATCGTCATCCTCGAGGATCTCGAGACCGCGGTGCGCCGCGGCGCCAGCATCTACGCCGAGATCGTCGGCTATGGCATGAGCTCGGACGCGTATCACATGACCGGGCAGCCCGAGGGCGGCGACGGCGCGGTCCGGGCCATGCAGATGGCGCTGCGCAAGGGCGGCGTCGATCCGAGCGCGGTCGACTACATCAACGCCCACGGGACCTCGACGCCAATCAACGATCCGACCGAGACGCTTGCGATCAAGCGGTGCTTCGGCGCGCACGCGCACAAGCTGGCCGTCGCCTCCACCAAGTCGATGACCGGGCACCTGCTCGGCGCGGCCGGTGGACTGGAGGCCGGCATCACCGCGCTGGCGATTCGTCACCAGCTGCTGCCGCCAACCGTCAACCTGCACAACCCGGACCCGGCCTGCGATCTCGACTACGTGCCGCA
>JACDAO010000724.1 GCA_013695405.1 Acidobacteriota bacterium
GACTAGCATTGCGGCTCGAATCTCCGTACATTTCATATGCTCATCTCCACGCCTGACTTGATAGACTAAGGACAAGAACGGACGCTGCGATTCAGCGTGGCTCTAGTTGGCGTATCAGTTCGGAATAACGCCTAATAGGGGTGACCCTCCAGCGCCCTGCGTTCGCCGTCCTGCGTTCGGCGTTCTGCGTCTACTTACGGGTTCGTTGTCGCCTTCTCGAGCTTCTTCCTGTCCGCCTCGACCATCGCCTTGACTTCCTTCATCAGGGTCGGGACGTGGTACGGGATGCCATTCTTGATGGTCCACTCGATGCCGCCGCCGCGGGCCATCTTGCCGTCCTTGAAGACCTCGACGCCGTACGGGTTGAGCACCCGCAGGTTGTCGAGTGGGTTGCCGTTGACCACCAGCAGGTCAGCGAGATACCCCTGACGCACGCGGCCGAGCCGGTCGCCCATCCCGAGCAGCGTCGCGCCGTTGACGGTGGCGTGGGTGATGACTTCGAGCGGCTCGAACCCGGCCTCTTCCTGTAACTCGAGTTCGCGGATCAGCCCGAAGCCATACAGCGAGTAGATGAACCCGGCGTCGTCGCCGGTGGTGATCACCCCGCCCTTGCGACCGAACGACCGCAGCGCGTCCATCCAGATCCGGTACTGCTGCCGCCAGCGGACCTCCATGGTGTTGGTCCAGCCGACGAAATACGAGCCGTGGTTGGCGAGGTTGGGCTCGAAGAACGCTTGTACCGCCGGGTGCAAATAGTCCTTGTACCAGGGCAGTCCCTGCGCCTTGATCACGTCACGGCTGGCTTCGTAGATCGACAGGGTCGGGCTCCATGCGACCTTCCTGGCCACCAGCAGGTCGAGCACCTGATCGAGCTTGGCGGGGTTGGCCTGGGCATACAGTTCGCCGGCCCTGGAGAAGCGCAGCAGCTCGTTGCTGTAGTTCATCTCGGCCGGGAAGTGCTGGACCCCGTCGAGCGCGGCGTCGGCGATGCCGTAGAAGTGCTCGATCGAGTCGACCCCGAGCTCGGCGAAGTCCCTGGCGGTGGTCTCCTCGACCGCGATATGCGTGGTGGTCTTCAGGCCCTGGACCTTGGCCTCGGCCATCAGCACTTCGAGCTGATCGCGATCCATTCCGAAGATCTTCAGTCCGTCGGCGCCGCGAGCCTTGGCCTCGCGAACGTTGGCCTGGATCGCCTCGTGCGACCCATTGCCCCTGGCCACCACCCAGTAGACCTGCATGCGCGGCGCGACGATCTGGTCTGCAGCCGACTCGGCCTGCCACTGCTTGCTCTTGACGAAATTGCCGCCGTTCTCGCGGGTCAGCGTCACGCCCGACGCCAGGTAGAGGTTGCGCTCGTACTGGATCGGCATCGGCACGCCTCCGCGTTCCTCCTGCCAATGCATGTGCGTGTTGACCAGCCCCGGCATCACATACTTGCCGGTGGCGTCGATCACCGCATCGGCCTCGATCGGCAGTGTCGGCGCGATGTTGGCAATGATGCCGTCCTGCACCAGGATGTCCATCGGCCCGTAGGGCGGCTTGCCGTTGCCGTAGATCACCATCGCGTGGCGAATCAGCAGTCGGGTCGGCTTGCGGGCGTGCACCGCGCTGTCGCGGCCCGGCACACGACCCTGCGCAGTCACCACCAGTGCCGACGCCCCGGCACACGCGCACAGCAACACCAGTGACCGGAGCACCCGAGTCTGACGACCTGACAGCATGTGCATGGTTCTTTACATGAGGCGGACGCCGAGCCGCCTGGATGGCGCCTGGGGCAGCCGCGCGCGGAAGTGCAGCCAGAGCCGCGACGGATCGCCGTCGCGCGAGATGTCGTCCACGGTCCAGGCGTCGCGGACCGCCGGGAACTCGACGTCCTCGACCAGGTGATCGCGTGACAGCGGCACCGCTTGCACCAGCGCCGGCAGGCCCGGCCTGAGCGTGGCCAGCACCAGCGCGCTGGTCAGGCGGCCTCGATCGGCGTCCACGAAGGCCAGTTCGGTGGCCGACACCCAGATGAATCGCGAGCGCCGACCGTGCTGCGGCAGCCGATTCGGCGTCAGGCACGAGCCGCCGCGCTGGGCCGCCACCTCGTGGCACAACGTCAGCCGATCGGGCAGGTAGAGCACCTGGCCGCGACAGCGCTCGTCGGCGGTCGGGCAGGGCCGGGCGTTGGCCACGGCCGGGGCCTCGGCGTCGTACACCGCGTAGACCGTCTCGGTGTGCGGCCACTGCGCCAGGGCGGCAGGCGCATGCTCCTCGAAGGCCCAGAAGCGCCCGTCGGGCGAGGGCGCGAAATCGCGCCCGGTGACCACGTCGACGACCGCGGCTGTGTCCAGGTCGATCAGGATCAAGCCGGAGGCGTCGTGATGCGGATCGAGCAGGAGCACCGCGCGCCGGCGGCCCGGGAGCACGTGCGCGCTGGCGACGTCGCGGGCCCGGCGTCCAGTGCGCGAGCCGTCCAGGAC
>JACDAO010000729.1 GCA_013695405.1 Acidobacteriota bacterium
GTCCAGTTCAGGCCGGTGACGTACGTGTCGTTGGTGCCGGTGCCCGAGAAGCCGCCGTTGGCCGGGCCGCCGTAGATGCCATAGGGCGAGGGGTCGAACACGACCGGGCGCATGAAGCTGAAACGCGGCGACAGCTGGTCGCGGCTGCTGGCCTGCCAGTTCAACTTGATGTCGAACTGGTCGGTCCTGCGTTCACGGACGGTGCTGGACTCGAAGTTCGGCTGGCCGAGCGGCTGGTTGGGCAGGTTGGGCATCGGCACGTTCTGCAGGATGGCCCGGGCGATTGGACTGATGCGACCGGCCGGCAGCTGGTTGTTGGCAAACGCGACGCGGTTGTTGCCGCCGCCGTCACCGGTGAGCGGATCGTAGATGGTGGTGTTGGCCGCGCTGCTGAAGTCGCCGTTGCGCCATTCAGCCGGCGGCACGAAGAACCGGAACAGCCGACCGAGGTCGTCGTTGGTGCGCTGGTAGTCGCCGAAATAGAACAGCTTGTTCTGGCGGATCGGGCCGCCGATCACGAAGCCGAACTGGTTGTACGAGACCTCCGGCTTGCGGGTGGCGAAGTAGGGCGTGGCGTTCAGGCTGTCGTTGCCGGTGAACCAGAAGGCGCTGCCACGCAGGTTGTTGGTGCCCGACTTGAGCGTCACGTTGGTGACCGCGCCGCCGGCGCGTCCGAACTCGGCGTCGAAGTTGCTGGTGCTGACCGAGACCGTCTCGAGCGCTTCGGCCGAAGGAATCAGCACGGTGAGCAGGCCCGTGCGATGGGTGTTGTCCACGCCCTCGAGCTGCACGTTGTTGCTCAGACGGCTCTGGCCGTTCATCTTGCTCTCGAGCGAGTCCTGCGAGTTGAAGAACTCCGAGTGCGGCCGGCTCGGACGCGTGGCGCCCGGCACGGTGGCCCACATGCCCTGAAAATTGCGGCCGAACCCGAGCGGCATCGCCGCGATCGCCGCGCCCTGGATGATCCGCCCGGTGTCGGCGCGGTCGGTCTGCAGGGCCGGCGCCTCGCTCGTCACCGTCAGCGTCTCGCTCATCTCGCCCACTTCGAGCTTGAAATCGACCCGGATCGTGGTGTTGACATCGACTTCGACGCCTTCACGCACCGCCTTCTTGAAGCCCGTCAGTTCGGATTCGACGCGGTAGACGCCGTCGCTGACGTTCGGGAATGTGTAGTTGCCCGACTCGTTGCTGACCGCGTTCTGCGCGATGTTGGTGCGTACTTCGGTGATGGTGATGGTGGCGCCGGGGACGGCGGCGCCGGAGGTGTCGGCAACGTTGCCGACGAGGCCGCCGCGGGCGGCCTGGGCGAGGGCGGTGGACGAGGCTGCGAGGCACAGCACGACGGCCAGCACCCCGTCCGCCAGTCCGCGCCAACGACTGGGTTGTGTCATGGTCCGGGCTCCTGCACTAGGGGCGAACGCGCAGCCGGCGCGGCTGAGACCGTCGTCCGACCAGACCGTGCCAGGCCCTTGCGCGCTCACCGTTGGTTCTACCAATTAGCGGAAGAGACTTTAAGTGACGGGCTGGAACAAGTCAAGCTTCCGGTATTCGAGTCGCCTCGGCCGCTGCAAGAGGTGGTGGTCATGCCTATACTGGTCGTACCACCATGCCGCGACGCCACTGCCGTTACCGGCACTCGCCGTCCGGCGGAACGAGGTTGCGGACATCGGCTACCATACCGTCGAGTGCCCGGGGTCGGGAGCCACCATCGAATGTCTACCACTTCATCGCAATTGGATCCGCTGTCGGCGTACGCCATCCAGGTCGATCCCCGCGACAACGTCGCGGTGGCGAAACTGCCGGTGCCGCGCGGCACCGCCGTGCAGGTCGGCGCGACGAGCGTCGAGGTGCTCGACGACATCACGCCCGGCCACCGCTTCGCACTGAGCGCGATTCCGGCTGGTGAGTTCGTGCGCCAGTACGCGCAGCCGATTGGCACCTCGACCGGCGTGCTGCAGGGCGCGCTGATCTCGCGCGCCAACATGTCCAATGACGTGCCGGTGGTCCGGGAACTGGCCGACGACCTCCACACCTCCGCGCCCGACTACCTGCCCGAGGCACAGCGCGCGACCTTCATGGGCTATCGCCGTGCGGATGGGCGGGTTGGCATCCGCAACTGGATCCTGATCGTCCCGACCAGCATGTGCGCCGCTCACGAGGCCGTCCAGATCGCCACCGTCGCGGAGTTCACGCTGTTCGACAAGGTCAAGTATCCCAACGTCGACGGCGTGGTCGCCATCCCGCACAACAAGGGGTGCGGCTGTTCGGACGGCTCGAACATCGAGGTGATGCTGCGGACGCTGGCCGCGTATGCCGAGCACCCCAACGTCGGCGCCGTGGTCTTCATCGGCCTGGGGTGCGAGAAGACCAACCTGACGGTGATGGAGAAGTACCTGTCGGATCTCGACCGCCCCCTCAACAAGCCGGTGGCGCGCGTCGGCATCCAGGAAGCCGGCGGTACGCAGGGGTCGGTCAAACGCGGCCTCGAGGCCGTGGAGGCGATGCTGCCGGTCGCCAACCAGATCACGCGCACGCCGTCGCCGATCAGCGCGCTCTCGATGGGCGTGAAGTGCGGCGGATCGGACGGCTTCTCCGGGCTCTCGGCCAATCCGGCGCTCGGGCGCGCCGCCGACGAGCTCGTCCGCCAGGGCGGCACGGTGCTGATCACCGAGGTGCCCGAGTTCTGCGGCGCCGAGCACATCCTGGCGTCGCGCGCCAAGGACGCCGAGACCGGCCGGGCGGTGTACGAGATGGTCGACTGGTACAAGGAGTACGCCTCCAAGTTCGGCACCGTGCTCAACGAGAACCCGAGTCCCGGCAACGTCGCGGGCGGACTGCTCAACATCACCATCAAGTCGCTCGGCGCGATCGCCAAGGCCGGTACCACGCGGGTCGAAGGCGTGGTCGGCTATGCGGAACGGCCCTCCGGGCACGGCCTCTACCTGATGCAGGGTCCCGGCTACGATCAGGAGTCGACGCCAGGTCTGATCGCCTCGGGCGCACAGGTTGTGGTCTTCACCACCGGCCGCGGCACCACGATTGGCAACGCGATCGCGCCGGTGCTCAAGCTCGCCTCCAACAACGCGATCTTCGAGCGCATGAAGTCGGACCTCGACATGTCGGCCGGCGACGTCATCGACGGCACTGCGTCGATCGACGATGTCGGGCTCGAGGTGTTCGAGTACGTGCGTCGCGTGGCCAGCGGTGAGGTCGTCGGCAAGGCCGAGGAGAACAAGCACCGCGAGTTCCAGGTGTGGGCCGAACAGAGTGTCAGTCTGTAGGAATTCCACAATCGCAGAATTTCAGCACCATTGTCAGCAGCTCGAACACTGGCGGTGGTCATGAAATTCTGCAATTCTGAAATCCTGGAATTGCCCGGGCGTTTCGGGCGCGTGCAATGAGAGCGGCCGTCCTCGCCGCACCGGGGGTGCTCTCCATCCAGGAGGTGGCCGACCCGCCGGTCGGTCGCCGCGACGTGGTCGTGCGCGTGACCGGGGTCGGGCTGTGCGGCACCGATTTTCACATCTTCGAAGGCCACGCCAACTACCATACCGACCGCCTTGGCCGACCGGTGCCCCTGGCGACGGCGCCGCAGATTCTCGGCCACGAGATTGCCGGCGTGATCGAGGCGCGCGGTTCCGAGGTGCGGGACCTGTCGCCGGGCGATTCCGTCGTCCTCGACCAGGGCCGCAATTGCCTGAGCGCCGGCGCCGCGGTGACGTGCGAGTACTGCGCCAGCGGCGATTCCCACCAGTGTCAGACCTACGCCGAGCACGGCATCACCGGCTTGCCAGGCGGGCTGGCCGAAATGATCGTCCTGCCGGCGGTCAACGTGGTGCGCCGCGGGAACGCGCTCCCGGCCGAACAGGCGGCCCTGACCGAGCCGCTCGCCTGCATCCTGCACGCCCACGCAGCCGTCCAGCGCGCCAGCGTCGCGGCGCGCTACCGGCTCGACGGCGACGGGTCGCACCGGGTGCAGACCGTGCTGATTGCCGGCGCAGGACCGGCGGGCCTGCTGTTTCTTCAGCACCTGCGGCAGGTCGCGGGCTTTTCGGCCCGACTGATCGTCAGCGAACCCAACCCGGCGCGGCGCGCGCTCGCCCGCGGCTACGGCGCCGACGCCGTGATCGATCCGTCCGCCAGCGACCTCGTCGAGGCGACGCTGGAGCTGACCGCTGGACGTGGTGTCGAGTACCTGATCGACGCGTCGGGCAGTGCGCCGCTGTT
Source organism: Acidobacteriota bacterium (assembly GCA_013695405.1). Classification (GTDB taxonomy): domain Bacteria; phylum Acidobacteriota; class Vicinamibacteria; order Vicinamibacterales; family Vicinamibacteraceae; genus Luteitalea. The sequence goes on from JACDAO010000729.1 coordinate 4,228, forward strand.
TCGCAGCATCCCGGGCGTGATCCGCAAGCAGGCGACCGTGTTGCTCTATGCGCACGGCCAGTCCGGCGTCGACCTCGGCGTGCTCAACAACGTGCAGTTCCGCGAGCCGACCCTGGTGGCCCCGGTCGGCGCCTCGGGTGGGTTCGACGCCGATGGCCGCCCGTCGGTGTATCGTCAGGCGCTCGCGCTGCTCGAATCAGGACGCGTCGACGTCAGCGGGATCGTGACGCATCGCTACCGGTCGTTGGACGAGATCCCGACCGCGTTCAGCGGTCCCGACCGCCGCGCCGCCGACTACGTCAAGGGCGTGTATGCGCCGTAGCCGTAGTGGCGTAGCCGCCGGACTTGTCCGGCGGTCACTTGCCGCGACCTGACGGAGACGATCGGGAGTGGCGGATTTTCGCTGGAGGCACGCCGTGCTGATGAGACGTGACGTGATTGGACTGGCGATCGCGCTGGCTGCGGCGGGATGCGGTGGGCCCAGTGATTCGCCGCCGGCCGGCCAGACCTTGCAGGCCAAATCCCTGCACATCGGCGTCATTCCGAAAGGAACCACGCACGAATTCTGGAAGAGCATCCACGCCGGCGCGATCAAGGCGCAGCGCGAATTCGAGGCACAGGGCGTGGCGGTGCGCCTGACCTGGAAGGGACCGATTCGCGAGGACGACCGCGAACAGCAGATCCAGGTCGTCGAGGGCTTCCTCAGCCAGGGCGTCAACGGCATCGTGCTCGCCCCGCTCGACGCCAGCGCGCTGGTCCGGCCGGTGCAGGAGGCCAGGCAGGCCGGCCTGCCCACCGTGATCATCGACTCCGCGCTCGCCAGCGACGACATCGTCAGTTTCGTCTCGACCGACAACGAGAAGGGCGGCGCGCTGGCCGCCGACCGGCTCGGCAGCCTGCTGGAGGGCAAGGGGCGGGTGCTGATGCTGCGCTATCAGGAGGGCTCGGCCAGCACCGAGGCCCGCGAGCGCGGCTTCCTCGACCGGCTGAAGGCGTCGTTCCCAGGCATCGAGGTGGTCTCGGCCGATCAGTTCGCCGGCCCGACCCGCGACACCGCCAAGCGCGCCTCCGAGAACCTGCTGAACAGATTCGGCGCGCAGGTCCAGGGCATCTTCACGCCGAACGAGTCGGCCACCGCCGGCATGTTGCTGGCGCTGCAGGACGTCGGCCGGGCCGGCCAGGTCCGCTTCGTCGGCTTCGACGCCAGCGAGACGTTCGTCACCGCGATGCGCAACAAACAGCTCGATGGCGTCGTGCTGCAGAACCCGTTCGAGATGGGCTATCGCGGCGTCAAGACGATCGTCGCGCATTTGCGCGGCGAGACCGTCGAACGTCGCGTCGACACCGGCGTCGCGATGGTCACCCCCGACGACCTCGACACCCCTGCGTCGAAGGCGCTGCTCAATCCGCCGTTGAGCGAGTATTTGAAGTAGAGGGCGGGGAAGAACGGTCACCGACGGCCCGCAACCAGGGCCCGCGGCGACCGCCGGACAAGTCCGGCGGCTACTAGCAAGCCCCGCGGCGCCCGCCGGAC
>JACDAO010000062.1 GCA_013695405.1 Acidobacteriota bacterium
TCAACCACTCGGACATCTCTCCGTGTGTTTAGAATCAACAGTTTACGGGCGAGTGGATGAGCCCAAAAACCCAAACTGTGTCAGAAACTGTGTCAGACCTCCGAATGTGCCGCGATCACTTACGGGCACGCGACCGGCGACCGGCGACGTTACCGCTTGGACCGGATGGGCCGAAGTTGCTCGTCGCGCCGAGCCCTTCCAGTATAGACCGCCGCGGCCGAGGTTTCGCACACCGCGACGTTGCACGGTTAGAGTCCCCGGACGTGGTGGAAATTCAATAAGGCCGTCGCCGTAGACAACGACGAGGGCCATCGTGCATCGTTCCGTGAGTTCTTTCTCGGCAAAGAAGGACGACACGGAGGGCGATGACGATGGCTAAGGCCAGGATGGATCTGTCGGCGTTTGTCGGCAAGCTCCTCGAAGAACAGGATGGCGATGTGCTCCGGGAGGGGATACGGGTGCTGTCGCAGGCGTTGATGGAGAGCGAGGTGGCCGGCTTGATCGGGGCGGAGCGCCACGAGCGTACCGGCGAGCGGACCGCCTACCGCAACGGCAGCCGCACGCGGACGTGGGACACGCGCATGGGCACCATCGAGTTGGCGATCCCGAAGGTCCGGCCGGGCACGTACTTTCCGTCGCTGCTGCAGCCGCGCCGACGCGCCGAGCATGCCTTGTTGGCGGTCTTGCAGGAGGCCTATGTCCACGGGGTCTCGACGCGCAAGGTCGATGACCTGGTGAAGGCCTTGGGCGTCGACGGCATCTCGAAGTCGGAAGTGTCGCGCATCTGCGCCGAGCTCGCTACGACGGTCACCGCGTGCCGCACCCGGCCGTTGACCGGCGAGCATCGCGACGTCTGGCTCGATGCGACGTACCACAAGGTCCGTGTCGATGGCCGACGTCGAGGCACGTCCGCGGACAACTCACAAAAAAGGGCGCCTCAGAGAGGCGCCCCTACCGTCGTGATGCTGCCGCCGGACAAGTCCGGCGGCTACGTGCCTTCGGCCGGCGGCTACGTGCCTTCGGCCTGCGGCGTTCTGCTACGAACGCCCTTCCAGGAACGCCTTGAGCTTGCGGCTGCGCGACGGGTGGCGCAGCTTGCGCAGCGCCTTGGCCTCGATCTGCCGGATCCGCTCGCGGGTGACCGCGAAATTCTGGCCGACCTCCTCGAGCGTGTGTTCGCTGCCGTCGCCGACTCCGAAGCGCATCTTGATCACCCGCTCCTCACGCGGCGTCAGCGTCTTGAGTACGTCATCGGTCTGTTCCTTCAGGTTCAGGTTGATGACGGCCTCGGCCGGCGAGACGATGTTGCGGTCCTCGATGAAGTCGCCGAGATGTGAGTCCTCTTCTTCGCCGATCGGGGTCTCGAGCGAGATCGGCTCCTGCGCGATCTTCAGCACCTTGCGGACCTTGGCCACCGGGATATCCATCCGCTGGGCAATCTCCTCGGAGGTCGGTTCCCGTCCGAGTTCCTGCACCAGCGCCCGCGAGGTCCGGATCAACTTGTTGATCGTCTCGATCATGTGCACCGGAATACGGATGGTGCGCGCCTGATCGGCAATCGCCCGGGTGATCGCCTGGCGGATCCACCAGGTCGCGTAGGTCGAGAACTTGTAGCCGCGGCGGTACTCGAACTTGTCGACCGCCTTCATCAGGCCGATGTTGCCTTCCTGGATCAGGTCGAGGAACTGCAAGCCGCGGTTGGTGTACTTCTTGGCAATCGATACGACCAGCCGCAGGTTGGCCTCGACCAGTTCCTTCTTGGCCTGTTCGGCCTGCATCTCGCCGCGATAGATCGTCTCGAGCGTGTGCCGCAGGCGCTCCGGCGTCTCCTCGAGGTCCGTGCTCATCTGCTGCACGGTGCCGCGCAGATCCTTCTGCCGCTTGAGGAGGACCTTCTTCTCCTCTTCCTTCAGCTTCGGCTTGCGGCCCTTGGTCGGGTTGACCTGCCGCTCGATGTGATCGGCTTCGCGCTGCAGCTTCTGCACCGCCTCGACCTGCTCCTTGATGGTCTCGATCAGCCGACGCTTGACGCCCTCGGTGAACTCGATCCGCCGGATGCAGTTCGAAATCGCGATGCGCTTGCGAAGCATGCTCCAGCGCGCCTTGCGCCAGCTGTTGTACTCCTTCTTGGTCTTGCCCTTCTTGAGCGCCAGGAACTTGGTCTCGGACGCCTTGAAGGCACTGATCGCCTTCTTGACCCCCTCGATCTGCTTGAGCACTTGCTTGGCGCGCTCCTCGACCCGCTCCTCGGTGACCTCTTCGTCGGTGAAGATGGCAATCTCGCGGATGGTGCGCTGGCCGGCCTTGAGCTGCTCGCCCATCTCGAGAATCTTCTTGGACACCGTCGGCGTCCGCGAGATCGACTTGATCACCGCCAGCTTGCCGCGCTCGATTCGCTTGGCGATCTCGACCTCGCCTTCGCGGGTCAGCAGCGGCACCGTGCCCATCTCGCGCAGGTACATCCGGACCGGGTCGTTGGTCTTGTCGAGCGCGCCCGGCGTCAGGTCGAGCTCCGGCTCCTCGCCCGTGTCGGGGCGATCGAGCATTTTGTCCTCGCGGTACTTCTGCTCGGACTCGACCACCTCGATGCCGGCGTTGCCGAAGGTGCTGAACAGGTCCTCGAGCTCCTCCGGCGACGACGTGATGTCGGCCGGCAGCACCTCGCTGACCTCGTCGTACAGGAGATAGCCCTTCTCCTTGCCGATCGCGATCAGGTGACGGACCTCGTCGTACTTGTCCTCGATCGAGACGTCCGTCTGGCCGCGGACCTTGGTCGGGGCCGGCCGCTCGTCGCCGCTCAGTTCAGCGCCCGAATTCGCCTTACCAGCTGGTCCATGCGCGCGAGCGCCTGAACCTGCTCGCGGCTCAGCGGGCCGCCGGCCTCCTGCAGGCGGCCGAGATGCCGCTGCAGCTCCGCCACGTCCCGCTTCAGCCTTAGCGACTGCAGGGACCGCACGCACTCCTCGGGCGCCGCTACGGCTCCCGCGCTCATCGTCAATCCGGTTACCCACCGGCGCTCCTCTTCGTTTAGGCGTGCCAGGAGATCTCCCGGCAACGACTCCGGATCCTGCACATCCATAGTGAGCACCAGGCGCAACAGCCGCCCGGTGCGCAAGTGCTCGAGGTCCGCGTCCTCGAGCGCATCCATCGCCAGCACCGCCTCGCGGGGCGTGATCATCACCCCCACGATCAGCTCGCGCTCTGCCCACGTCATGCCGGGCATCGACGCCCGCCGCGCGGGCTCCGGCAGCGTCTCCTGCCTGGTGACCGCCGCCTTGCGAATTTCCTGCCGAATCGTGTCCTCGCCAATCTGTGCCCGGTGCGCGAGCCGATCAGCGAACTGATCGCGCCCGACCGCTTCCGGAATACGCGCGGCCACGCCCAGCATCTCGTTCAGGAACGCCAGGCGTCCCGTCGGGTCCTGCAGGTTGTGGCGAGCCGCAGCGCGGTCCAGCACCACATCCAGATAGGGTCGCGCCGTGTCGATCCGCGCGCGATACTCGTCGCCGCCGTGGCGTCGCACGAACGTATCGGGATCCTCGCCCTCCGGCAGCAAGGCGACGGCCACCTGGAACCCCTCGGCCACCAACAGATCGCCAGACTTGACCACCGCGCCCTGTCCGGCGGTGTCGGCGTCGAAACTGAGCACCACCCGCGAAGCGAATCGCCGCAGCATCTGCGCCTGCACCACGGTGAGCGCCGTGCCACTCGAGGCCACCACCTGCTCGACTCCGCCCTGCCACGCCTGGACGACGTCGAAGTACCCCTCTACCAATACGACGCTCGCGGCCTTCCTGATGGCGTGTCGCGCCCGATGCAGCCCGTACAGTATTCGCCCTTTCGTGTACAGCGGCGATTCGGGCGAGTTCAGGTACTTGGGCACCTGATCATCGGCCATCGCCCGGCCGCCGAACGCCACCACCGATCCGCCCTCCCGATGGATCGGGAACATCAGTCGCTGCCGGAACCTGTCGACCACGCTGCCATCGTCACGCTGCAGCGCCAGGCCGCCGCGCACCAACTGGCTGACCTGGAAGCCCTGCGCTGTGAGGTGCCGCACCAGCCGATCGCGCCCCGACGGGGCATATCCGACGCCGAACGCCTCGACCGTCCGCGGCTCGACCCCCCGACCGTCCAGCAACGCCCGCGCCGGCTGACCCGGCGCGCCGCGTAACTGCTCGACGTAGTAGGCGAGGGCCAGCTCATGGGCCTTCAGCAGCGCCTCGCGCTCGGCGTCCTCGGCCTGCGCTTCGGGCGACGAGGCCGCCTCCGGCAAGGAGATGCCGCAGGTGGTCGCGACTCGCTTGATCGCCTCCTGAAACCCCACGCCCTCCTGCAACTCGACGAACTTGAAGACGTCGCCGCCCTGCCCGCACCCGAAACAATGGAAGAACCCCTTGTCCCGGTTGACCGTGAACGACGGGGTGCGCTCGCCGTGAAACGGGCAGAGCCCCTTGTATGCGACGCCGGCCCGGCGCAGCGGCACGTACGCCTGGATCACCTGCACGATGTCCGCGGCGTGCCGGACCTGGTCGATGACCTCGCGCGAATAGCGCACCGGCCCTAGTCCTTCAGCTCGACCAGCGTCACCGCGCCCCCGCCCATGTCGTTGGGGGCCGGCGCCGCCCGCAGCACCAGCGGATGCGCGTTCAGGTAGCCGCTCAGCGCCTGACGCAGCCGCCCGGTGCCGTGCCCGTGAATCACCCGCACCGTGCGCACGTCCTGCATCGCGGCCTCGTCCAGGAACTTGTCGGTGCGGTCGATCGCCTCGTCGACCGTGCAGCCAATGACGTTCAGGTCGGTGCCGCTCGCGGCCGCGTCGTCGCGGCTCACCATCCGCACCGTGACCGCCGGGGCGGACGGCGCAACCGCTCCGCCGATCCGCCGCACTTCAGCGGTCGGCGCGCGCATCCGCTTGCCGTTGACGTCGACATCCGCATCGCGGCCCGACAGGCTGCGGACCACACCGACCAGCCGCAGGGGCCCGACCTCGACCCGGTCGCCGACGACCACCGGACCGCTCGGCAAGGCGACCGGGCCCACTGGTGGGGGAGTCCCGCCCTCGCGGACGCGTTCCGCGATGACATCCAGCGCCTGCCGTGCCGAGACCCGCAGCTCGCCTGTCACCCCGGTCGGCACTGGCGCCGCGTGCCGCTGCTGCTTCTTCTCGAGCGTGCCGGCCCGCTGCCGCAGGTCCTCGACGATCTTGTCGACTTCACTGCGCGCCTCGCGCAACTGCTCGTGCAGCCGTTGCTCGAGCTTCTTGGAGAACTGCGTCTCGCGATCGCGGAGCGCCTCTTCACGAACCCGCAGTTGACGTTCCGCCTGTTCGGCCTGCGCGCGCGCCTGGCTGGCCAGCCGACGCTCGTGGTCGAGCGCCTGCAGGTCGTGGTCGAGGCGAGCCATCTGGTCCGACAGCTTGGCGTCCTTGTCGGTGCGCCAGGCATGGGCCGCGTCCAGCACCGCGCTCGGCAGCCCGAGCCGCGCCGCGATCTCGAATGCCAGGCTGCCGCCGGGCGACCCGTACAGCAGCCGGTACGTTGGCGCGAAGGTTGCCGGCTCGAAGCCGAAGGCCGCGCAGGTGACCCCCGGCGTGCTGGTCGCGTACGACTTGATCGTCTCGTAGTGCGTCGTCGCGATGACCACCGCCCCACGCTGGCGGAAGTGATCGATGATCGCGACCCCGAGCGCCCCGCCCTCAACCGGATCGGTGCCGTTGCCGACCTCGTCGAGCAGCACCAGGGCGGGCAGCCGCAGCGCCCGGTCGGTCTCGACGATGCTGCTGATGTGCCACGAGAACGTGCTCAGGTTGGCGCCGATCGACTGCTCGTCGCCAATGTCGGCGAACACGCTGCGAAACACCGGCAGGCGCGAGCCCGGCTCGGCCGGCACGAACAGTCCGGCCTGGGCCATCAGCACCAGCAGGCCCGAGGTCTTGAGCGCCACCGTCTTGCCGCCGGTGTTCGGCCCGGTCATCACCAGCGCCCTGGCCGGCGGCACCACCAGCAGATCACTGGCCACCGGCTCGATGGTGCGGGCGACCCGCTCGCCGGCATCCGGCAGGCGACGCGCCACGGCGGGAATCAGCAGCGGGTGTCGTGCGCCGCGCAGTTCGAACCGTCCGTCGGTCGACAGTGCGGGCCGCACCCCGTTGAACGACATCGACATCCGGGCCTTGGCCTGGACGATGTCGAGCTCGGTGGCAGCCTCGACGGTGCGCTGCAGATCGCCGGCGCGAGCCCGGTAGCCGTCGGTCAAGGCCAGGAGAATCCGGCGGACCTCCTCGGCTTCCTGCTCCTCGACCGCCACGATCTCGTTGTTGACCTCCACGGTACTCAGCGGCTCCAGATACAGGCTCGCCCCGCTGGCCGACGCGCCGTGGATCAGCCCGGGAATCGAGTTCCGATGCTCGGCTCTGACCACCAGCACGAACCGGCCGTTGCGTTCGGTGACGACCAGGT
>JACDAO010000749.1 GCA_013695405.1 Acidobacteriota bacterium
ATGTAATCGACGTCGCGGCGAAACAGCGTGTGCGCCCGCAGTCCCTGCTGGACGTGGTGCAGCAGCGGCATGTTGGCCGGGTCGTAGAGCCCGCCCGGCTGCAGCCGGTGCGCGAGCAGCTGCTCGGCGTGGGCCATGCCGCCTTCGGTGAGGGTGGCGGTCTTGTGCTTCTCGTCGACGATGTAGTCGCCGGTGGCCTCGAGCGCTTCACGCTCCTCCGCCTTGACGTTGCCCTGCACCACTGCGCCCGGGATCAGTCGGGGGATGATCCGATCGACCTCGTAGTACAGGTCGGTGGACTCCTCGGCCGGGCCCGAGATGATCAGCGGGGTGCGCGCCTCGTCGATCAAAATGCTGTCCACTTCGTCGACGATCGCGAAGCAGTGCGGGCGCTGGACCATCTGCGCGAGGTCGAACTTCATGTTGTCGCGCAGGTAATCGAAGCCGAACTCGTTGTTGGTGCCGTAGGTGATGTCCGAGGCGTACTGGCGCTGCCGCTCGTCGTCGCGCAGGTCGTGTTGGATCACGCCGACCGACATGTCGAGGAAGCGGTAGATGCGCCCCATCCATTCCGAGTCGCGCCGCGCCAGGTAGTCGTTGACGGTCACGACGTGCACGCCCTTGCCGGCCAGGGCGTTGAGGTAAGCCGGCAGCGTCGCCACCAGGGTCTTGCCCTCGCCGGTCTTCATCTCGGCGATGCGTCCGCGATGCAGCACGATGCCGCCGATCAGCTGGACGTCGTAGTGCCGCATGTGCACGATGCGGCGCCCGGTCTCGCGGACCACGGCAAAGGCTTCGGCGAGCAGGTCGTCGAGGGTCGCGCCGTCGGCAACGCGCTGGCGGAACTCGGCCGTCTTGCCGCGCAGCTGGCTGTCCGACAGCTGCTGCATGGCCGGCTCGAATTCGTTGATCCGGGCCACCAGCGGGGTAATCCGCTTCAGCTCGCGATCGTTCTGCGTGCCGATGACCTTGGCGAGAAGTGTGTCGAGAACCAAAGGGTGGCTACCAGATGGCGGGCCCGGGAGCGGGGTACCGCGATCTTTCGATTGTAGGGAAGGGCCGGAGGCGAGGCAAGCCTCGCTAGGACGGGTCGCGAGAAACCAGGTACTGCAACGGGTTGACCGGACGCCCGTCGATCCACACTTCGTAGTGCAGGTGCGCGCCGGTGGAACGACCGGTCGAGCCGACGTAGCCGACCACGTCGCCGCGTCGTAGCGAGGCGCCGGACCGGACCGCGAATCGCGACAAGTGGGCATACCGCGTCTCGATGCCGAAGCCGTGGGTGAGGCTGACCAGATTGCCGTACTCGGCGTGCGGCTGCGCGCCGGCGACGACCCCGTCGGCGGTGGCGTAGACGGGCGCGCCGTATGCGCTGACGAGATCGAGACCGGGATGGATACTGCTGTGCTGCGTGAACGGGTCGAGGCGGAGCCCGTACCCGGAGCTGAGCCCGCCGAGCGCCGGCCAAATCGCCGGGGTCGCCCTGGCGAGCGCAGCACGACGCTCGACACGTGGTCGCGCTGCCTGCAGCGTCGACGCCAGAGAGTCGAGCATCTGCCGCACCACGCTCATCGTGTCAGGGGAGGTCGCCCGGCCCGCCATCGCCCGGCCCGCCGCGTCTGGCGACGCGCCGCCGCGCGCGGTGCCCTGCCGTGAGTGGGGCAGCCGGGTCATCGCGGCCTGTTCGGTGGCGGTCGGCGTCAAGCGCGACAGGTCGTCGAGCGCGCCCTGCAATGAGCCAATCTGAGCGGTCAGTGCGCCGGTCGCGCTCCGCATGCTCTGGTTTTCCTGCCGTACGGCCGACAACTCCGCCTGCATCGCCTCACGTTGCCAGTGAAGCTTGTGCCACCCGCCCCACACCATCAGGCTCGGGACCAGCGCCAGCGCCAGCATCAGCACGGCGAACCGCCGCGGGGCCACGGTGACCCGCCGGACGACGCCGGTACGGCGATTGGCAATCAGGATGCTGTAGCGGGTTGAACGCATGCACACCAGTCGATCGGGCGCTACCTACGCGCACCCGCCGAGGCGAGCGCCAGTCTAGCATGGCGTTCGACTCTCAGCCGCCGCGGAACTGCAGGGCTTCGGCGACATGGCGACGGGCCACCTCGGCCGAGCCTTCGAGGTCGGCCACGGTGCGAGCCACCCGGAGC
>JACDAO010000750.1 GCA_013695405.1 Acidobacteriota bacterium
GTGCTGGCGTGGTCTGGCACGGCCGCCACCAACCACTCCTGGTCCGGCTCGTCCTCTTCGATCGGACCGTCGACCGGCACGGTCATCGTCGACGGCTCGTCGCCGTGCGTCGAAGCCACCGGCGCAACGACCGTGCTGTCGCCGTCTTCTTCGGGGAACAGCGACAGCGCCACGCCCTCGACATCCTCCAGCGACTGCACGTCGATGTCGTGCGGCACCTCGGCAGCGGCCGCCGCGGCGGGCGAGAGAATCACGCCTTCCCGGGCGAAGCGCGACAGCTCGCCTTCCTCGGCAACGTGGTGGAACCCGGCGAGGGCCTCGACCCATTCGGCCAGCGTCTCGTAGCGTTGCTCGGGGTCGGGGTCGAGCGCACGGACGAAGACGTCGTGCAGCCGAGCGTCCTCGGCCGGTGTCTCGGCCAGTGTCCAGCGGTCGAACGCCGGGATGGTGCCGGCGATCAGCCGACGGCCGGACAGCGCGTCGAGCGCCAGCATCGCAAGCGAGTACTGGTCGGCGCGCGCGTCCCAGGCCCGGCCCGAGGCCCGTTCCGGCGCAGTGAAGGGCACCCGGACAGGCGCCTGGGCACCGACCGCTTCGAGCGCGGGGGCGATCCCGACTCCGGTCAGGACGCCGCCGTCGTCGGCCACCAGCACATCGCGCGGGTGGATGGCGCCGTGGTGGACGCCGGCGTCGTGCGCCGCCTGTAGCCCCGCGACCACCGGGCGCAGCCACGGCAGCGTCGCCTCCAGGGTCTGCCGGCCCCCACGCAGGCGCGCTTCGATGGTCGGCGCATCGAGGACCGGCGACGCCAGGTAGACGCCCTCGTCGCTGATGCCGATCTCGGTGACCGGCAACAGCCCCAGCGGCGACGGCAGCACCTGCCGCATCGCCTCGAGCCGTTCGGCCAGAGCCGCGGCGTCCCCGTCGAGATCGGTGATCAGCTTGAGAACCTGCAGACGTCCGCGACCGTCTTCGACGAGCAGCCGCGGCCCCAACGTGCCGGACGCCAGCACGCGACGGACCCGGTAGGGGCCGATCGCCTCGGGCGGCTGGAAGAGAGACGCGTGGTCGTGGGTCAGGGCAGGGACACTCCTGCGCGAGGGTCCGCGCGGGTGGAGCACGTATCATATCAGCCGACCTGACGGCCTCCCGACGCGCCTTGACACTGGTGGCACGCTTTGCCACAGTGATCGACCTGTGCGCTCAGACTCGACCACGCAGGCCGCTCAGCCACAGGGCATCGACCTCCGGCATTGGTCTGGCTCGCGACTGAGCCTCGATTACACTTTTCAGCACGAACGCCTGGCGCGCTTCTACGCCGGTGACCCCGCCCGACCCGAGGCGTGGCGCACCGCCATTGCCCGAGCCCAGGCGCACCCCCGACAGCGCGGCGCGGTGGTGACGCTGCTGCAGGCGCAGCTTGCGGCACGCCAAGCGCCGGAGCAGGCGCGCGCGGCCGTCGTCAAGCTCGGCGACCCGCAGACGGTGGCGATCGTCACTGGACAGCAGGCCGGCTTGTTCGGCGGGCCGCTCTACACCCTGATGAAGGGGCTCACCGCAGCCAAGCTGGCGGCCGACATCGAGGCGCAGTACCGCGTCCCGTGCGTGACGGTGTTCTGGAATCACGCCGAGGATCACGACTGGGACGAAGTCGCCTCGGCCGACGTCCTGGACGGCTCGATGGCTCTGGCGCGTGTCACCGTCACCGGGGGCGAGGGCGCCGGACGGGTACCGGTCGGCCGGGTCACGTTGACCGGGGATGTCGAGCGGGCGCTGGGCGAGTTGGAAGCCGCCTTGCCGCCCACCGAGTTCACGGCCGACGTTCGTGACCAACTGCGCGGCTGCTACCGGCCCGGGTTCGGCATGGCCGAGGCCTTCGGCCGGTTGATCGATCTGCTGCTCGGTCCGCTCGGCGTGATCGTCTTCGACGGCAGCGACCCGGCCGCCAAGCCGCTCGCTGCGCCGCTGTTCCTGCGTGTCATCGATCACCCCGGCCATACCAGCCAGCTGGCCGCAGCCGCCGCCGACGCGCTGGTGGCCCAGGGTTACCACGCGCAGGTCGTGGTGCAGAAGGATGCGACCGCGCTGTTCTCGATGCGAGCCGGCCGCGAGCCGCTGCGCTACCGCGACGGCCAGTTCCTGATCGGCGACACAGTGGAGGATGGCGCCGCGGTGCGTGCCGAGGCGCTGGCCCATCCCGAACATTTCAGTCCGAACGTGCTGCTGCGCGCGGTGGTCCAGGACACCGTCTTCCCCACCATCGCCTATGTGGCCGGGCCCTCGGAGTTGGCCTATCTCGGACAGCTCAAGGACGTCTACGCCTTCCACGAGACGCCGATGCCGTTGATCGTGCCGCGGGCCACCGGCACGCTGCTCGACTCGGCGTCGTTACGGTTCCTCGAGCGCACCGGGCTCGAACTGCGCACGCTGCAGGCGCAGGACGAACACGTCCTCAATCAATGGCTCGACGCGCAGCTGCCGCCGACGCTCGAACAGGCCCTGCAGGATCTCGGTCAGGTCGCCGCCGATCGGCTGGCCGCGCTGCTGGGCGTGGTCAGCGGCTTCGACCCGACGCTGGAGGGTGCGGTCAAGTCGACCCAGGGGCGCATCGAGCACGAACTGAGTGGACTGCACGCCAAGATCATCCAGGCCGCAAAGCGTCGGCACGAGACCTTGCGCCGCCAGTTCGCGCACGCGCAGCAGTTGGCCTTCCCCGGGGGCCATCCCCAGGAACGCGCGGTCAGCCTGGCCTGGTACATGAACCGCTTCGGCCCGGCGCTGGTGCCGCGGCTGTACGACGCGCTGCCGCTCGAGAGCGGCAAGCACTGGCTGCTCCAGATCTGATTCAGGCTACAGGGTGAGTCCCACACGCCGTCCTCGTCGCCGTCGCCGCTGGCTGCGGGTCGCGCTGGCCGTGCTGCTCGGGCCGGCGATCGTGCTTGCCGTGATCGCGGTGCTGGTGTTCCGCAGCGTCGAATCCGAGGTCGACGCCCGACTGGCTGGCATTCACGACCGGGTGGCGCCCAAGGTCTATGCACGCCCGTACGTCCTCCGCCCCGGACAGGCCCTGACGTTCGACGAACTCGACGACCGGCTCGACGACCTCGGCTACACCCGCCGCGAACGGGCGCAAGCCCCGGGTGAGTTCGAGGTCCGGGCCACCGAGATCCGGCTGGTGCCGAGAGGGGGCAGCGCGTCGGGCAGGGTGGTCCGAGTGGCCCTGGCGATCGACGGCGCCACACGCAGTGGCCGGGTCGTGTCGCTGCGCGTGGATGGCACCGGCGTGGTGCCCGACGTCCAGCTCGAGGCGCCGCTGCTGACCTCGGTGGCGGCCGGCACGCGCGGCCGCCAGCGCCAGGTGCCGCTGCAGCAACTGCCGGCAGCGGTCGTGCAGGCGGTGCTGGCCATCGAGGACCGGCGCTTCTACTCGCATCCCGGCGTGGACGTGATCCGCACGGTCGGCGCGGTGGTCACCAACGTCCGTGGCGACAAGCCGTACCTGGTCGGCGGCAGCACGCTGACCCAGCAGCTGGTCAAGAACTCGTTCCTGACTCCGGAGAAGAGCTACATCCGCAAGGTGCGCGAGCAGGTCATGTCGATCGTCGTCGAACGGCGGCTGACCAAGGATCAGATCCTCGAGCTGTACCTCAACGACGTGTACCTCGGGCAGCGCGGCTCCTTCTCGGTGCACGGCATGGCCGAGGGCGCCCATCTGTTCTTCGGCAAGGACGTCACCAACGTGTCGCTGGCCGAGGCGGCGACGCTGGCCGGGATCATCCAGTCACCGGCTGCCTACTCGCCGAGCCGTCATCCAGGGCGGGCCCGGGAGCGCCGTGACGTGGTGCTGCGCGCGATGCGCGAGTCCGGCTACGTGACCGCGGCGGCGATGGAGATCGCGCTGCGGGAGCCGCTACGGACCGCGGCCGGCAGCATCGACGCCGAGGCCCCCTTTTTCGTCGACTACGTGACACAGCTGGTCAGCGAGCAGGTCGCGCTGCGCGCCTCGGCTCAACGCGTCGAAGTCCATACCACGCTCGACCTGCACCTGCAGCGCCTGGCGCAGGACGTGGTCGCGGCCGGAGTCGCCAGCATCGAGCAGAAGCTGTCCAAGCGAAAGCGCCAAGCCGGCCCGCTGCAGGCCGCGCTGGTGGCGATCGACCCGCGTACCGGCGAGATCCTGGCAATGGTCGGAGGCCGCTCCTACCAGCGCTCGCAGTACAACCGTGCCACCTCGGCGCGTCGTCAGCCGGGCTCAACCTTCAAGCCGTTCGTGTTCCTGGCAGCCTTCGACCTGGCCCTGCGCGAAGGCCGCACCGACCTGACGCCGGCCACGCTGGTGGCCGACGAGCCGGCGACGTTCCTGTTCAACGCCCAGGAATGGTCGCCACGCAACTACGACGGCGAGTACGACGGCCCGATCACCGCGCGGCGCGCGCTCGCCAGATCGCGCAACCTGGCAACCATCCAGATGGCCGAACTGACCGGCTATCAGCACATCGCCGCGCTGTGGCGCACGGTCAACCGCGGGTTCGGCGCGCAGGCCTACCCGTCGATTTCGCTCGGCGTGTTCGAGGCCTCGCCCCTCGACCTGGCCGAGGCCTACACGGTCTTTCCCAACCTCGGCCAGGTGCGGCCGCTGCGCGCCGTCACGCGGATCGACGTCGACGCCACGACGTTGCCGCCGCCCGATGGCGGCGCGCCGCGCCGCATTGCCGCGGCGGCCCCGACCTTCCTGGTCACCAACATGATGCGCAGCGTGCTCAACGAAGGCACCGGCGCGTCTGCCCGCGGCAACGGCTTCGCGCTCGATGCAGCCGGAAAGAGCGGCACCACCAACGATTTGCGCGACGCCTGGTTCGTTGGCTTCACCCCCGAGTTGCTGACCGCGGTCTGGGTCGGGCTGGACGACAACACCCCGGTCGGGCTGAGTGGGTCGCAGGCGGCCCTGCCGATCTGGACCGCGTTCATGAAGCGCGCCCTGGCCGGCCATCGCAGCCAGGCCTTTGCCGTCCCCGACGGCGTCAGCTTCGCCGAAATCGACAAGGACACCGGGCAACGGGCCGGCCCGTTCTGCGAGCGCGTCTTCAACGAGGCCTTCCTGGTCGGGACCGAGCCACAGGTGCTGTGCGAGACCCACAACGGCGTCGGCATGCCCGGCGCCTCGATGACCGGCCTGCCCGCCCTGCTGCCGATGCCGGCCGCGGCCCCGCTGCCGACGTCCCACGGAATGGTGCCGGTCCCGTAGGCGGTCAGCCGCGGCCGCGCCTGTTGCTCGTATACTGATCGCTTGCACGTTCCCCGCGGTTTCCCGCGGACTCCAAAGGCACTCACTTGAAGTACGCCGTTCCTGTCCTCCTCGTCCTCACCTTGGGCGCCGCCTGCAACCGCAACGAGACCTCGGC
>JACDAO010000775.1 GCA_013695405.1 Acidobacteriota bacterium
GTACACCATCGTGGTGGCGGCCACGGCATCCGACCCGGCGCCCATGCTGTACGTCGCGCCGTACTCGGGGTGCACGATGGGCGAGTATTTCCGCGACTCGGGGCGTCATGCGCTGGTGATCTACGACGATCTCTCGAAGCACGCCCAGGCCTACCGCGAGATCTCGCTGCTGCTGCGTCGTCCGCCCGGTCGGGAGGCCTACCCTGGCGACGTCTTCTACCTGCACTCGCGGTTGCTGGAGCGTGCCGCCAAGTTGAACAACGAACTCGGCGGCGGGTCGTTGACGGCGCTGCCGATCATCGAGACCCAGGCCGGCGACCTCTCGGCCTACATCCCGACCAATGTGATCTCGATCACCGACGGCCAGATCTTCCTCGAGAGCGACCTGTTCCACCAGGGCGTGCGCCCGGCGATCAACGTCGGCAACTCGGTGTCGCGGGTCGGCGGGGCGGCGCAGATCAAGGCGATGCGCAAGGTTGCCGGGTCGCTCCGCCTGGATCTGGCGCAGTACCGCGCGCTGGCGGCGTTCGCGCAGTTCGGCAGCGACCTGGACAAGACCACCCAACAGCAACTGCATCGCGGTATTCGACTGGTCGAGATCCTCAAGCAGCCACAGTACCGGCCACTCACAGTGGCGCAACAGGTGTCGATTATCTTCGCGGCGACCCGCGGCCTGCTCGACAAGATTGCGCTGCCCGACGTCGGTCGTTGGGAGCAGGAGTTCCACGCCTTCCTCGAGTCACGACGGCCCGGCATCCTGGCCGGCATCACCGAGCACAAGGACATCAGCAAGGAACTCGACGCCGAGCTCACCGACGCCACCGAGGAGTTCTCCAGGGACTTCGCGGCGCGCCAGCAGAAGCCCGCGTCGGTCGCGTAAGCGCTCGCTTCAGCCCCCAGCCCCCAGCTACAGCCATGCCCTCTCTGATTGACATTCGTCGCCGGGTCCGCGCGGTCAAGTCGACGCAGCAGATCACCAAGGCGATGAAGATGGTCGCGGCCAGCAAGCTGCGCCGCGCCCAGGAGCGGGTGGTCGGTGCCCGACCCTACGCGCAGCAGATGCTGCGCGTGCTCAACAGCCTGGCGGCGCGCGTGGATCCCGAGGCCCACCCGCTGTTGCGCGAGTCGGAGGGCCGCCCCGGCGCCCCCCCACTCCTGGTCGTCATCTCGGCCGACAAGGGGCTGTGCGGCAGTTTCAACACCAACGTCACCAAGCAGGCCGCGCTGTTCGTGCAGGACACGCCGGACCGCCAGGTCGCGATGGCGCTGGTCGGCCGCAAGGGGCGCGATTTCTTCTTGCGGCGCCGCGTCGACGTCCGGTACGAAGTGGTCAACCTGTTTCAGCACGTCAAGTTGGCGCACGCGCAGGAGATCGCGCGCACGGCGACCGAGGCGTTCACGGAAGGGCGGGTCGGCTCGGTCTACCTGCTCTACAACGAGTTCAAGTCGGCGATGTCGCAGAAGGTGGTGCTCGAACGGCTGCTGCCGATCCCGCGACTGAGTGTCGAGAACGGCGGTCTCATTGGCCCGCAGGTGGATTACCTCTACGAACCATCGGCCGAGGAGATCCTGACCTCGGTGGTGCCGCGGCATGTGGAGATCCAGGTGTATCGGGCGTTGCTGGAGTCGGCTGCGGCCGAGCACGCGGCACGCATGACCGCGATGGACGCGGCGACACGCAACGCGCAGGAGATGGTCGACAAGCTCACCCTGTACATGAACAAGGTGCGGCAGGCGGCGATCACGCGCGAGATCATCGAAGTGGTATCGGGCGCGCAGGCGCTGTAGGAACAGACACCCATGGCCAACCCACACGTCGAAGAGCAGAGAGTCGGGCGCATCGTCCAGATCATCGGGCCGGTGCTCGACATCGAGTTCGAGAGCGGGCACCTGCCTGCCATCTACAACGCGGTCCGGGTGCATCTCGAGGGCAAGGATGGCGCGCCGGGCGTCGACATCGTCGCGGAGGTCGAACAACACCTCGGCGACGGTCGGGTCCGGGCGGTGGCGATGAAGCCGACCGACGGCCTGCAGCGCGGCATGAGCGCAGTCGATCTCGGCGAGCCGATCACCGTGCCGGTTGGCCCGGCCACGCTCGGCCGAGTGCTCAACGTGCTCGGCGAACCGGTCGACTTCCCGGATCGCCCGGTCATTTCCGAGCATCGCTGGCCGATTCATCGGCCGGCCCCGTCGCTCGAGGAGCAGTCGACCCGGCTCGAGATGTTCGAGACCGGCATCAAGGTCATCGACCTGCTCGAGCCATACCTGCAGGGCGGCAAGATCGGCTTGTTCGGCGGCGCCGGCGTCGGCAAGACGGTGATCATCCAGGAACTCATTCACAACATCGCCCTCAAGCACGGTGGCGTCTCGGTGTTCGCTGGCGTCGGCGAACGGACGCGCGAGGGCAATGACCTCTGGCTGGAGTTCCAGGAGAGCGGTGTGATCAACCTGGAGGACCCGTCCAAGTCGCGCGCCGCGCTGGTCTATGGCCAGATGACCGAGCCGCCAGGTGCGCGCCTGCGGGTGGCGTTGACCGGGCTGACCGTCGCCGAGTACTTCCGTGACGCGGAAGGCAAGGACGTGCTGCTGTTCATCGACAACATCTTCCGGTTCACGCAGGCCGGCTCCGAGGTCTCCGCGCTGCTCGGCCGGATGCCGTCGGCGGTCGGCTACCAGCCGACCCTGCTGACCGAGATGGGCGAGATGCAGGAGCGCATCACCTCGACCAAGCGCGGCTCGATCACCTCGGTGCAGGCGATCTACGTGCCGGCTGACGACTACACCGATCCAGCCCCGGCGACCACCTTCGCCCACCTCGACGCAACCACCAACCTGTCGCGCGACATCGCCTCGCTCGGCATCTATCCGGCCGTCGATCCGCTCGCGTCGAGCTCGCGCATCCTCGACCCGCGGATCATCGGCGACGACCACTACGACGTCGCGCGCCGGGTCAAGCAGGTGTTGCAGCGCTACAAGGACCTGCAGGACATCATCGCGATTCTCGGTCTCGACGAGCTCTCGGAGGAAGACAAGCTGGCCGTGTCGCGGGCCCGCAAGATCCAGTTTTTCCTGAGCCAGCCATTCCACGTCGCCGAGCAATTCACCGGCTTCCCGGGCAAGTACGTGAAGATTGCCGACACCATCGCGGGCTTCCGGGAACTGGTCGACGGCAAGCACGACGCAGTTCCGGAGCGGGCGTTCTACATGGTCGGCAGCATCGACGAGGCGCTCGAGAAGGCCGCCGCGCTGAACGTGTAAGCGGGAGGCATCAGACCCATGGCCAGCCAGCTCACACTCAGCATCGTCACGCCCGAACGCGAGATCGTGCGCGCCCAGGTCGACGAGGTCGAGCTGCCAGGCGCGGAAGGGTACTTCGGCGTGCTGCCGGGGCACACGCCGATGCTCGCCACGCTCACCGTCGGACGCCTGACCTACCGCGCGGGGCAGGAGTCGCAGGTGCTGGCCATCGCCTTCGGCTTTGCCGAGGTCTTGCCCGATACGGTCACCGTGCTGGCGCAGATGGCCGAGCGGGCCGAGGACATCGACCTGAGCCGCGCCGAGACGGCCCGGCAGCGCGCCGAGGCGCGCCTGGCGCACCCCGATTCGGATCTCGATTACGCCCGGGCACGCACTGCGCTCGACAAGGCGATCCTGCGCGTCCAGGTGGCGTCGCGGGCGCGTGCCCGATGAGCCACGCCGGCCGGTCAGCCCGTCGCCGCCCGACGCGCGACCTCCCGAGGCGTTGAGCACAGATGCGGGTGCGCTGGGCGGCCGCGACTCATCCTGGCCGGCGTCGTACGTCCAACGAGGACAGCTTCTGTGCCCGGCCTGATCTCGGCCTGTTCGTGGTCGCCGACGGCATGGGCGGACACGTTGCCGGCGAGATTGCCTCGCATCTCGCGGTCGAGACGATCGAGTCGGTGATCGTCACCGGCGGCTGCTGCCCGCCCGACGACCGTGGCTGTTCCCTGGCCGAACGGCGCCTGCAGGATGCCTTCGAGCGCGCCGGGCAGGCAATCGTCGACCAGACCCGTCGGCAGCCCCGGCTGCGCGGAATGGCCACGACCGCGTCGGGCCTGCTGGTGACCGCCGATGGCAGCGCAGTGGCGCACGTCGGCGACAGTCGCGTCTACCTGTGGCGAGACCGTCTGCTGCAGCAGCTGACCCGCGATCATTCGTGGGTCGCCGAGCAGGTGACCCTCGGGTTGCTCACGGCCGACGAAGCGCGTCAGCACCCGTGGCGCAACGTCGTGACGCGCGCCCTGTCGGCCTCCGATCCCCCGCAGGTCGAACTCTCACCGCTGCGGCTGCAGCATGGCGATCGGCTGCTGTTGTCGTCCGACGGCCTGCACGGCGTGATCGCCGACGACCGGATTGCGGTGACCATTGCCGACGTCGGCGATCTCGAGCAGGCCTGCCAGCAATTGATCGACGATGCCAACGGCGCCGGCGGCCCGGACAACATCACGACGCTGATCCTGCACATCGATGCTCCATAACCTGCGCCAGTTGTTCCGCCACCGCGCGCTGATCCAGAGCCTCGTCACACGCGAGCTGAAGGCCCGCTACCGTGGCAGCGTCCTTGGCTTCTTCTGGTCGTTCATCAACCCGCTGCTGCTGCTGGCGGTCTACTCGTTCGTCTTCACGGTGGTGCTGCCGGGCACGCATCCGCGTGAGATTGAACCCTACGCGCTGTTCCTGTTCTGCGGGATCCTGCCCTGGACCTGGTTCTCGTCGTCGCTGACCGAAGCCGCCAACAGCCTGATGGCCGGCGGCAACCTGATTAAGAAAGTGCTGTTTCCGGCAGAAATCCTGCCGATCGTGGCGGTCCTGGCCAACATGATGCACTTTTTCTTCGGGCTGCCGATCCTGGTGCTGTTCCTGTTGTACTTCCGGCCGACGATCACCTTCGTCGAGATGTTGTGGTTCCCGGTGGTGGTCGCCGTGCAGCTGCTGCTGACGATGGGACTGGCGTTGATTCTCGCGGCCCTGACCGTGCACTTTCGCGACATCAAGGATCTGCTCAGCAACCTGCTGACGCTGTGGTTCTTCGCCACGCCGATCATCTACCCGATGCACATCGCGCTGCCCGGGATCAGCAAGTCGGTGCTCAACGCCAACCCGTTCACGCACCTGGCCGTGTCCTACCAGGAGATCCTGTTCTACGACGGCCCGCTCGGCCATTGGCGCTGGTTGCTGGCGCTGGCCGGTGCCTCGGCGCTGCTGTTCCTGTTCGGCTACTTCCTGTTCGACCGGCTTCGCGACTCGTTCGCAGAGGAGGTGTGATCGCGATGTCGCGCCTCGCCATCCACGCGCAGCACGTCAGCAAGATCTACCGCCGCTTTGCCCACAAGCGGCAGTTCGCCACGCTCAAGAGCGCGATCCTGACCGGCAGTCTGGTCCGCGACCTCCGTCCCGAGGAGACCTTCCGGGCGCTCGACGACGTCTCGTTCGACGTCGAGGCGGGTCGCACCTACGGCATCGTCGGGCGCAACGGCAGCGGCAAGAGCACCATGCTCAAGTGCATCGCCGGCATCACCAAGCCGACCACCGGCACGGTCACCGTCAGCGGGCGGATCTCGGCACTGATCGAACTCGGCGCCGGCTTCCATCCCGAGATCTCGGGCCGCGAGAACGTCTTCATCAACGGCATCATGCTGGGGCTCTCGAAGGCCGAGATCGAGCGTCGCTTCGACGACATCGTCGACTTTGCCGACCTCGCGCCGTTCATCGACGCGCCGGTCAAGACCTACTCGTCCGGGATGTACATGCGGCTCGGGTTCGCGGTCGCGGTCAACGTCGATCCCGACGTGCTGCTGGTCGACGAAGTGCTGGCAGTGGGCGACGAGGGCTTTGCCCACAAGTGCCTCGACAAGTTTGCGGAGTTTCGCCGCCGCGGCAAGACCATCCTGCTGGTGACGCACTCGCTCGGCCTGGTCGAGCGGTTCTGCGACGAGGCGCTGTGGCTCGACAAGGGCCGGGTCCGCGCGGTCGGCGATCCCAAGCGTGTGGTCGACGCCTACGTCACCGAGGTCGAGGAAAGCGAGGAGGCCCACCTCGCGGCGCAGGACGCCCGCGCCCGGGAACTGGCCGAGCAGCGCCCGCAGGTGTCGGTCTCGGCCGCGCCTGGAGACGCCGCCCGCGACGGCGGCCAGGCCGTCGCCGCGCCCGTCGTCGATGTACCGGCCGACATGTTTCAGGTCGGCGCCGGCCGGTGGGGCTCCCGCGACGTCGAGATCACGCGCGTCGACCTGATCGGGCCCGACGGCACGCCGTCACATGTCTTCCATGCGGGCGAGTCGCTGACCATCACTCTGGCCCTCGAGGCGCGCGCGCCGGTCAAGGATTTCGTCTTCGGGCTGGGCCTGTTCAACGCCGACGGCGTCTGCATCTACGGCACCAACACCAACATCGAAGAGATGTCGTCGCAGGAGTTCTCGGGCAGCGGTGAGGTCGGGTTCGTGATGGACGATCTCGCCCTGACCGAGGGCACGTACAAACTCGACGTCGCGGTCCACAAGCTCGATGGCTTTCCCTACGACTATCACCGCCAGCTGTACACGTTCCGGGTCAAGTCGCGGGTCAAGGACGTCGGCTTCTTCCGGCCCAAGCACTCGTGGACGTTCAGCCCGAGCATCCGCTTGACCCGGCTCGACGGTCCCGAGGGCTGGCGGCCGCACATGCCCGACGATGCCCCGCGGCGCTGACGGGCAGGTGGTTTCGCGCGAGGCGTGCGTGGCCCAGGTGCGGGGCTGGCAGGCGGCTGGGCTGGCCGTGGTCTTCACCAATGGCGTGTTCGACCTGCTGCACGCCGGCCACGTCCGCTACCTGACGACCGCGCGTGGCGAGGGCGACCGCCTGGTCGTCGCGGTCAACGCCGACGCCACCGTCCGTGCCAGCAAGGGGCCGGATCGCCCGATCCACCCCGCCGAGGAGCGCGCCGAACTGCTCGCGGCGCTGAAGGTCGTCGACCTGGTGACGATCTTCGACGAGCCGACACCGGCCGCGATCATCACCGCGCTGCGCCCCGACGTGCTGGTCAAGGGCGCCGACTGGCCGCTCGATCAGATCGTCGGCCGGGAGGCGGTGTGGGCCGGGGGCGGCCGGGTGGTGCGGGTGCGAACCGAGACCGGCCATTCGACCACGGGCCTGATCGAGCGCGTCCGCCAGCAGCCCTGATCGGCTGTCGAACTTCCGGCCTTGCGGCTCCCGGCACCCCGAACGAATGGTCGGTGCGCAACCGGCGATCCGCCGGTCACGGCGCCTGGTGGGTTGGCAGGATCCGCAGCGCGTTGTCCTGGTAGACCTTCTTCAGGATCGGTTCGGGCAGGCCGAGCCCGTAGATCTGCCAGCGTCCTTGCGGTGGCACCGCGGCTGGCGCGTAGTCGAAGTACTCATCCTCGGTCTGCAGAAACCGGTAATAGATTTCGTACAGGTCGAGGCCGAATATCTGCTGCGGCGTCTCGGTCCCGTTGGGGACGGCGTCGGTGCCGAAGATGATCCGATCCTGGTAGGTGTCGAAGAAGCGGCGCGACATCCGCGGCTGACGGCCCAGTTCGCCGATCCGCGCGCCCATCTCGATCAGCACGTTCGGGAACGTGTCGAGCATCGCCCCGACCGCCGGCAGGTTCTCGGCCCAGTGGCCCATGTGCAGCGCCACGAAGGTGGTCTTCGGATGCCGCGCGAAGACGCGATCGCGCGCGTCGAGGATCGCCTGGAAGGTGGGGAAGTCACGGCCGTGGAACGACCAGTCAGGATGGTTGGCCAGTTCCTCGTAGCGCTCGTTGAACCGGTCGGTCGGCCGGAAGAACGCCTCCGGGTCTCCGACGTGAATCGCCACCGGCAGGCCGAGCGCACCACAGGCCTCCCACATCGGATCGAAGCGCGCGTCGTCCACCTTGACCAGCGAGCCATCGGTGCGTCCCGGCTGCGAGTCGCGCAAGTACAGTCCGAGTGTCTTCAACACCTTGACGCCCTTGGCGCCTGCCGCCTTGGCGCGCCCGAGTTCGTCCGCCTGCCATTTGGCGTAGTCGGGCCGCTGCGCCTCGGTCCACGACGGCTCCGTGAAAGTCAGAAAGCGTCCCGGGTGGGCGGTGTCGAGTGCGGCAATCGCCTGCCCGAGCCCGGTCCCCACGCCGCCCGTCAGGTTGACCATCGTGCGGACATTGCGCGCGTCCATCACCGACAGCAGGTCAGTCGCCGGGACGGTCGGTCGCACGGCCTGCGGCGCGGTCGCCGGACCCGGTGCTCCAGCCGCGGAGCGGCGGGCGCGCGTGGTCACGTGGGTGTGGATGTCGATCACCGGGAAGGCGGCTCGTTCGACCCGGGTCACGGGTACGTGCAGCATGCTCCTGGGCTGGAAGTCCACCAACCGGAGCGAGGCGTCGGGCTTGGCCGCTGCCGTCGCCGGCCGCGCCGCCTGCACGCCGACGTCGTCGGCTCCCGCCACCATCCGAGTCGTGGCAACGGCCGCACCGACCGCTGCCCCCGTCGCCTTCAGCCACTGCCGTCGATCCACTGGTCTGGTCATAGAATGCCCGTTAGAACACCCGCCGCGACAGGCGGTCGATTCGGAACCGCGCCGTGTCGGCGATGGCCATCACCGCCATCACGCCCGCCTGCACCGGGTCGGTGACCACCAGGTCGCAGGCGTCCGGCACACTGCCGGCCATGTTCAGGCTGATCACGGTCAGCCCCTGGGCGCGGACCTCGCGCACCGCGCGCTCGATGTCGCCGCCCATCAGCGACCCAGCCAGCACCAGCACCCGCACGCGCGGCAACCGCGGCACCGCGCGCACCGCTTCGGCGAGCGGTTGTTCGCCAACCAGCGGGATCGTGTCCACCGAGATCTTCTCGCCGCGGATGTTGTGCCGATCGGCCTCGGCGATCGCGCCAATGGCCACCTGTCCGACCTGGGCGCCGCCCCCCATGATGATCACCCGCTTGCCGAACACGTGCTGGAACGTCGCGACCCGTTCGACCTGCTGCACGACGTCGGATCCAGTCAGATCGCGCAGCAGCGCGTCGAGCCGCGGCCCGGACACCTCCAGCAACAGGCGCGTCTGATCGGCGGTGTGCTCGAGGATGGTCAGGGTCGTGATGTCGCCGTCGTGCGCCGCGATGATACCGCTCACCGCGTGCAGCACGCCGGGCCCGCTGCGCGTGGTCAGCACCAGCGCGAGGGGAGGCACGGGGTCGGTCACGCCGGCATGGTACGGGAAATCACCGGCCGGATGCCGCCCGCTGCGTCAGAATCTGGGTACGCGGAGGTGACCGATGACCGACCTCGACCGGATGCGATCAGAAGAACCGTTGCCGATGGTGGACCCGCTGGCAGACCAGCAACCCTCGTCGCGGGTGCCATGGCTGGCGCTCGCGCTGCTGGTGCTGGCGGTCGCAGCGGCCGGATGGTGGTGGGCGCCGTGGTCGCAACAGTCTCCGGCCGAGTCCGTCGGCCGCGTTGCACTCGAGCCGGCGCCCGCCCGCCCGGAGGTGGGACCCAGAC
>JACDAO010000776.1 GCA_013695405.1 Acidobacteriota bacterium
CCGCTCGTAGGGGCTGGCCTGATCGAGGCTGAGCGGCTTACCGAGGAGGAAGTCGGCGAAGGCATTCCCCGTCGCGTGCCCATCGAAGCTGAAGACGCCCTGATTGGCCGAGGACCCGCGGTTGAACATCTGCGTCCACTCGAACTCGCCGCCCACCGAGAGCGAGTGACGACCGCGGAACCACCGCAGGACATTGCTGATCTGGTAGATGCCGCCGTCCTCGCCGAACACGTCCTGGGTCGCCAGGTTGAAGAACCCGGTGACTCCGATCGTCGGTAACTGGGGCGTGATGACGCCCGGGAAGTTCGCGCCGAGATCCGAGAGCTGCGTGTCTTCGAGCACGAAGACCTTGGAGTCGACGCGGTTGACGCCCAACCTGAACTCGTTGAGGAGCGTCTGGCTGAAGGTATGCGTGTCCTGCAACGCCCAATTGTCGACGGTCAGCGCGCGACGGTTGGGCGCGTAGGGCGAGATGTTGCCGTTTTGGGTGAACAGCTCCGTGGAGTCACGGAAGTAGCGGATGTTGGCTATGTTCGACGCCGAAATGTTGTAGTCGAACCGCCCCAGGTACTGGTTGCCGTTGGTGGGCTGACTGACGAGCTCGGACCAGCGGCCACCGCTGGCGTTCGGCAGCGGCACGTAGCGGTTCATGACCTCGACCGCCACCGGGTCAAATCGCGACGAGGGAATGGTGTTGTTGGGGAATGGCAGGCGGGTCAGGGGGTCGAGCGGCTGGCGAGCCGCGTTCGTGAAGTTGCCCGCGCGCAACTCCGCAGTGGGCGGCGTCGCAGTAGCGAACAGGCGGGTTTGCTTGACCTGAACGCCCTGATACGACCCAAAGAAGAAAGAACGATTGCGAACGAACGGCCCACCTAGCGTGAAGCCGTACTGATTCTGATTCAGATCGGGCTTCGTCGTGGCGAAGTAGTTTGTGCCGTTGAGTTTGTCGTTCCGAAAATACTCCCACGCCGTACCGTGATACTCGTTCGTGCCGGCGCGCGTCACCGCGATCACGGTTCCGCCCGTGTACCGCCCGTACTCGGCGCTGACGTTGCTCGTCACGACCCGGAACTCCTGCAGCGCGTCTGGCGCCGGCAGGTTCAGCGCCGTGTTTTGCGTGAGGTTCTTATGTGAGGTGCCGTCGAAGCGGTACTCGTTGGACGTGTCGCGCCCGCCGGCGACCACAAGTTGCGGCCCGCTCCGTGCGTTTGTCACGATGGCGGGTGCGCTGACGCTGATGACCCCGGGAACCACGGCGGCAAGCTCCATCGTGTTGCGGCCGTTGAGCGGCAGTTCCTGAATGCGGACTCGGTCGACGACCTCGCCGACGGTGGCCGATCTCGTGTCCACGTCCGGGATCTCGATCGTGACGTTGACGTCCTCGGTGATACTGCCGATCTGGAGCTGGAGGTCGACGCGGGCGTTCTGGCCCACGACCAACGTGATACCCGCCTGTGTGTACCGCTGGAAGCCGTCCTTTTCCCCTGTCACCGCGTAGTCGCCGATCGGCAAGTTCGTGATGAGGTAGCCGCCCGAGTCGTCCGCCGTGGTGGTGCGGCTGAACGACGTCAGGAGGTTCAGAGCCGTCACCTTGGTGCCGGCAACCGTGGCGCCGCTGGCGTCGCGCACGACGCCCCCGATGCTCGCCGTGGTGGTTTGCGCAGGTGCCGTCCAGGGGATCGCCAGCAGCAGAAGGGTAAGCAGGAACCGGAGAGATCTCGACATGCGGACTCCTCTTGGGCGATCAGCAAAGCCCTGGCCGGATTGTCCAGCAACGGGCCGCAGTACGCGGTCCTGCGGGCATCCTCTGTGCCAACATCGCGCGGGACGGCGCCGGAACGCCGGCATCGACACCGCGGTCTGGTGTCTTACAACTGGTGGGGCGAGGCTACGTGGGCCCCATGAGCGTAGCAAGCACATTCGGCATCGCGCCTTGGTGGTCTAGGCTGAAATCGTCCCGAGTGGTGTGATGGCTCGACTGGACACCGAAAGGCGTCGCCCGTGCACGGCAAATGCCGACGCGCGAGTCGAAGTCGTCGTACCGGCCTGCTGGGGATGATTGCGGGAGTGGCGGGGTCGACGGGGCTCGAACCCGCGGCCTCCGGCGTGACAGGCCGGCGCTCTAACCAACTGAGCTACGACCCCAACTCAACTTATGAACCGCGCGGGCGGCGGTTCATCTCTCTATGTGCATAAACCCTGGTGGGCGAAACAGGGCTCGAACCTGTGACATTCGCC
>JACDAO010000064.1 GCA_013695405.1 Acidobacteriota bacterium
GTGTGCGACGGCGTTCTGCCTGCTCGCGTGCGTGATGCTGGCGGTCGATCCACTGCGACGATGGCGTCTGGCCCTGCGCCGCCGGCAGGAGTCTCCGCTTGGGCCACTGACCCGCCGGCTGCGCTTCGCCGCCACGCAGTTGGCCGCGGGCGCGGTGCTGGCCGGGCTGGTCACCGCGCTGGCGTACCTCGTCGTCGACACAGTGGTGCACGCCCGCATCGACGTCATGATGCTGGCGCTGCCGCCGCTGCAGACGTCGCGGCTGCTGGTGCTGCTCGGCCTGCTCGGGTTGAGTGCGGCGGTCTTCTGGGGCGGCGTGCTGGTGCTGCAGGTGGCGTTGCTGCGCTGGCGCCTGGCCGGCCTCGGCATCGTCGGTCGTCTGCTCTGGCCGTGGGTCTGGTGGACGCTGCCGCTGGCCGGGGCGCTGACTGTCGCGTGGTGGCGCGGCGCCAGCCCGCCGTTCGGGGCGCTGCTGGCGATGGCCGCCGTGGTCGGCATGGTGTGCCTGCTCACCACCCAGCGCGTCGCGTGGTTCCGTCATGGCACGCAGGGCCGTCGCCTGCTGACCCTGTACGGGGCGCTGTTGCTGCCGGCACTGCTGCTCTACCCGCTGCTGCTGCACGCCGTCGATCGCGCCAGGCGGGCGCTGGTGGCCAGCCGCTACGCGCCCCAGGTGGTCTCCCACCCGCGCGAGCTGCTGGCGCGGCTGAACGCGTCGCTGGCGCAACTGGACCAGCTCGACGCGCTGCCGCGCGTCGTCGCGTCGGCGCCGCGCGACGTCGGCCGCGTTCCGACCGACGCCGCGTTCCGGTTGTGGCAGCAGACCGATTTGGCCCGCGCGCGACTCACGTCGGCGGTGGAGATCTACGCGCCGGACGGGCCGCTGGTCAGCCGCTTCGGCTTCAACTTTCCGGAGTATCACGCGTCGGTGCCGCTGTGGCGCAGCGCGACCTGCGCCTGGGACGTGTTCGGCGAGGCGGCGGTGTTCGGCTCCGAGGAGCGCAGCATGCTGCACGCCGAGCGGGCGATCTGCGAGACCGACGCCGCCGGCCAGCTGCGCGTCCGCGGCGGCATCATCCTGCACGTGATGCTGGACTACAGCTCGTTGCCGTTTCTGTCGACGCAGGGACCCTACTACGACCTGTTCCGCACCCAGGATCTCGAACCCGAGCGGCGCGATCAGATCTCGGCGCGCGACCTCGATCTGGTCGTCTACGGCTGGGGACGCTCGCCGATCTACAGCTCCAACGAACGGGTCTGGGAACTCCCGCCGCGGGTCTTCGATCGCGCCTATCGATCGCGGGCGTCGTTCTGGGCAACCCAGCAGCGCGGGTCGCTGGTCTACGACATCCACGTCGCCAACGACCGCCTGTCAATCTACGTCGTCGGCTTCCCGCGCGTCACCGTGGTGCAGCACCTGGTGCGGCTGGCCGAAGTGGCGACGCTGGCGGCGATGGCCACCATCCTGTTGCTGCTGGTGAACGCGGTCCTGCACTACGTCAACCGGCGCGGGCCGCAACCGGCCACGCTGCTGGTGCGTGAGGTACGTGCCAGCTTCACGCGCAAGCTGTTCCTGGCCTTCGTCGCGACGTCGGTGATCCCGGTGCTGACGTTGGCCTTCGTGGTCCGCACCTTCGTGGCGTCGCGGCTGCGCGCGGACGTCGAGGCCGAGGCGACGCGGACCGCATCGGTCGCGCAGCGCGTGATCGAGGAGGCGCTGGCGCTGCAGCAGCCGGCGCTGGTCTCGGCCACCGCGCTGACCGACGACGTGATGGTTTGGATCAGCCGCGTCATCAAGCAGGACGTCAACATCTTCGACGGCCCGACGCTGCTGGCCACCAGCCAGCGCGACCTGTTCGCCCAGGGCCTGCTGCCCGAACGGACACCAGATACTGTGTACCGCGCCATTGCCTTGCAGCGGCTGCCAACCTTCGTCGGCGAGGACCAGATTGGCGGCCTGCAGTACCTGCTGGCGGCGACGCCGATCCGGGTCGGTGCCCGCGAGGCGATCCTGACCGTGCCGATGACATTGCGTCAGCGCGAGATCGAGGAAGAGATCGCCGATCTCGATCGCAGCGTCAATCTCGGCGCGATCGTCTTCATCCTGCTCGGCTCGGCGCTGGGGTACTCGATGGCCGGTCGGATCGGCGACCCGGTCCAGCGGCTGACCCGGGCCAGCCGGCGGATTGCCGCCGGCGACCTGGATCAGCGGGTGGTGGCGCGCACCGCCGACGAGCTGCAGCGGCTGGTCGAGGCCTTCAACAGCATGGCCGAGGAGCTGTCGCGGCAGCGCGAACAGCTGCAGCGGACCAACCGGCTCGAGGCGTGGGCCGAGATGGCCCGGCAGGTCGCGCACGACATCAAGAATCCGCTGACGCCGATCCAGCTGTCGGCCGAGCACCTCCGCCGCGTCCACCGCGATCGCGGTGAGCCGCTGGCGCCGGTCCTCGACGCCTGCGTCGACACCATCCTGACGCAGGTACGGATGCTGCGGCAGATCTCGTCCGAGTTCGCCAGCTTCGCCTCGTCGCCGACCGCGCGGCTCACCCGCGTGGCGTTGCCTGTGCTGGTCGATGAGGTCCTGGCCGGCTACCGGATCGGGCTGCCCAGCAACGTCGCGGTGCAGTCCGAGGTGCCCGACGACTCGCCGGATGTGTGGATCGATCGTGCCCTGCTCGGCCGCGCGATGATCAACATCATCGAAAACGCGCTGCACGCAATGCCGGCCGGTGGCACCGTGACGGTGCAGGCGCTGCTGCGGGAGCACGGCTGGGTCCGCGTGTCGCTGGCCGACACCGGCGTCGGCATGGACGATGCGGCGCTGGCGCGGCTGTTCGAACCGTACTTCTCGACCAAGGCCGCGGGCACCGGGCTCGGCCTGAGCATCGCCAAGCGCAACGTCGAGCTGATGGGCGGACGGATCGACGTGCAGAGCCGCAAGGGCGTCGGAACCGTCGTCTCTCTTGATCTGCCGACGGCGATCGAGGAGCCGGCGGCGGGCGGGCCGGGCGGGCTCGCGGACAGCGACAGCTGACGGTCGGTCAGACCTCGCGTGCGCCGCCGACCGCCCGGTGGTCGCTCGGGCGCGGGCCCTCGGCCTGGGCGCTGCTTCCGGCCGGCAACGCGTCGGCTGGCGACGGCTCGACGTTGCGCGGTCCCCACTTGCCGAGCGCCAGCCCGACGAACCCCGAGCTCAGGTAGGTGTAGGAGATGACAATCAG
>JACDAO010000793.1 GCA_013695405.1 Acidobacteriota bacterium
GTCTGGGGGCCTGCGTGCGTGAGCCGGGCTGCTGCCCGCGCCACCGGCAGCAGGCCGAGAGCGACGACGACCTGCGAATCGACCTGCGGCCGCCGTCAGGCGTGGACCACGGGCATCGCTGCTGGCGGAGGCGGCCGGACCGCGCGAATCGTGGTGGCGGCCAGAATCAACGCGCCGCCGATGGCGGCCATGACGCCAGGCGACTCGCCGTGCACCAGCCAGGTCCACAACGGGTTGAGTGCCGGCTCCAGCAGCAAGAGCAACGAGGCCTCGAGCGCGGTCAGCGTGCCGATGCCGCGGGTCAGGAGCACGTACGCCAGCGCCAGCTGGAAGCATCCGAGGTAGGCAATCACCAGCCAGTCGACCGGCATCGCGCCCCGCACCGGCAGCGCCAGCGGCGCGCACAGCAGCGCAGCGAACAGGTTGCCGTAGAAGGTCGCCGTCATCGCGCCTGCGACGCCGCGCTCGCGTGACGTCCAGCGCATCCCGACCAGCACCAGTGCCCAGGTCAGGCCACTGAATGCGGCCACGGCGTTGCCGAGCGCCGGGTTGGTCGCGGTCGCCGACGGCGCCACCGAGGCCGAGAACAGCAGCGCCAGTCCGACGCAGACGACGCCCAGGAACGGCAGGTCGCGCGCATGGACACGCTCGCCGAGCAGCCAGGGTCCGAGCAGCACCAGGTACACCGGGGCAGCCGCCTGCAGGAACACCGCGTGCGCCGCCGTCGTCAGCTTGTTGGCGACGATGAAGCTGATGAAGGTGACCGCGATCACCAGGCCCACCGCGAGGGTGCGCGGGTCGGCCCTGACCGAAGTCCGCGCCACCAGCAGCAGGACCAGGGCCGCCACCGCCGAGCGGAAGCCCGCGACCTGCCAGTGGGTGAGTGCGGTCGCCTTGACGACCACGCCCGCCGTCGAGAACAGCACGGCGGCGGTCAGCACCTGGAGCCGTCCACTCATCGCCGCGGATGGTATAGCAACCGGCGGCCGCAGCCCGACCACGGTCGTCACGCTGCGGGCGACGGGGTACTGCGGCAGCCTAACCGCGCGTACCATGGCGGCGGGCACCGGACACAGCGTTCACGCTCGGCAAGTGAGGGTGGCCGTCGGACAAGTCCGACGGCTACGTCAGGAGAACGTCGAAGGCCGAAGGTCGAACACCGAGGGCCGACGGCGATGCACGAGGTTCGATAAAAAGGAGACTTCATGCGCATGTCGAAACTGCTGCTGCCACTCGTCCTGTTGATCGGCGCGATCCATGCGCCTACGTTCGCGCAGGCGGTACCTGACGTCAAGCTACCGCCGTCGCCGCCGGGGCAGGCCGCGGCGCAGGTTGGCGGCACCTGGAGCAAGGGACAGGACGGCGGACCGCAATACACCGGCGGCAAGTGGATCACGGTGGACTACAGCCGTCCACTGCTGCGCGGCCGACCGAACATCTTCGGGAGCGGTGCCGAGTACGGCAAGACTGTCAGTGGCGGCGGCCCGGTGTGGCGCGCCGGTGCCAACGCCACGACCAGACTGACGACGCAGGTGCCCCTGGTGATTGCCGGCAAGAACGTGGCGCCCGGCGTCTACAGCGTCCTGGTCGAACTCCGGGAGGGCGCGTGGACGCTGATCCTGTCGTCCCAGCCCGTGCAGGACAAATTTGACCCGAACGACAAGGTCAAGCTGAGCGGGTCGACCAACTACGACCCGAAGTTCGACGTGCTCCGGGCGCCGATGACGGTGACCAGCAACGCGCAGCAGACAATCGAGCAGTTCACCATTTCGTTCATCGCAGTCAGCGAGCGCGCGCTGACGCTGCGGATGGAGTGGGACCAGACCGTAGCCACCGCAGCGATCACGCTCGGCACGTGAGGGAGGCCGCCGGACAAGTCCGGCGGCTACGTCACTTTCTTCTTGCCTTCTGGCCCTCCCTCATCCCTTGCCCTTGACGCCCTCGTCCCTTGTTCCTGCTCCCGTGTCACTTGTACCGCGCGCTCGTCGCCTCGACGTAGACGCTGTACAACGACTGGCTGGCGGTCATGAACAGCCGGTTGCCCTTGGCCCCGCCGAAGCACAGGTTGCTGCACACCTCGGGCAGGTCGATCTGGCCGATCTGCGTGCCGTCAGGCGCGATGATTCGTACCCCGTCGTAGCCCGCGCCCGCCCAGCCGGCGCTCGCCCAGATGTTGCCGTCGGCGTCACACCGGATGCCGTCGGCGCCGCCCTTGCCCATGTCGTGGAACAGGCGGCCGGGGCCGAGACGGGTGCCCCCGACGACGTCGAACACGTGGATGCCGCGCGGGCGACCTGGCGCTGGGTTCTCGGTGTCGGCCACGTACAGGCGTGACACGTCCGGGGAGAAGCACAGCCCATTGGGGCGGCGCACCGCCTCGGTCATCGACGTCGCCTTCCGGGTCACCGGATCCCACCGGTAGACGCGGGTCGGCAGCTTGGCCTCCTCGCGCACGCCTTCGTACATCGAGAGCAGGCCATACCCAGGGTCGGTGAACCACAACGAGCCGTCCGGGTGCGCGACGACGTCGTTGGGCGAGTTCAGCGGCGCGCCCTCCACCTCGTCGGCCAGCACGGTGATCGTCCCATCGGTCTCGGTGCGGGTGACGCGCCGGCGCTCGCAGGTGACCAGCCGGCCTTGCTGATCGCGCGTATGGCCGTTGCAGTTGTTCGACGGCGCGCGGAACACGCTGACCTCGCCGGTCTCCTCGGTCCAGCGCAGGATCCGGTCGTTGGGGATGTCGCTCCACAGCAGGCAGCGCAGATCACCGAACCAGACCGGGCCCTCGGCCCAGCGCGTCCCGGTGTAGAGGCGCTCGACCACGGCGGCGCCGACCTTGTA
Organism: Acidobacteriota bacterium; assembly: GCA_013695405.1. Lineage (GTDB taxonomy): Bacteria > Acidobacteriota > Vicinamibacteria > Vicinamibacterales > Vicinamibacteraceae > Luteitalea. Next base: position 2,842 of record JACDAO010000793.1, read on the forward strand.
CCGCTGGAAGCGCGGGTCGAGCACTCGCACTGAAGGGTCCGGGTACCGGACAGGCGCCTGCCCCGGCATCGTGCCGGCAGGTGTCTGCGCCCCGGCTGCCGCCGGGCGGACCCACACCGCACTGGCGAGCGCGGCTCCCATCGTGACCAACTGACGACGATCCACAACGCCTCCTTGGAAATGACGCCCGACTCTACCAGCAGCAGCGTGGCCACGGTCACCTGCGCCGGCCGCGTACTGATCAGGGGCGGTTGGCCATCTCGGTCACCCAGTCGGGCGGCTCCGGCTCGCCCGCGAAACTGATGTCCTGCCCGAGGCTGCGCGACCAGCGGAACAGCCAGGTTGGCCCGTGGCGGCTGACATGGGCATCCGCCGTCCGATATGCCGCGTCGGTCATCGCCTCGTCGAGGGTCACGAAGCGATAGCCACGGCTTGCCAATCGAGTCAGCAGCAGGTCGAGCCGGTCGGCGGTGATCGCGTTGCTGTGGATCAGCAGCGTCTGCGGAATCTCACGGCCGAAGACCCGGACACTGGCGAGTTCGGCGAACTCCGTCACCGCCAGGCTGTAGGTCAGGTACGCGTCGCGCAGGCGCGCCTGTGCGGCCTGGTCGCCGGTGTCGACGGCCCGCACGTAGGCGCCGTTGAACAGCCAGTCGGCGTTCTCGATGGTGTGGGGGGCGACCTTCACGCCGCGCTCAGCCAGGAACGCGTCGATCGCGGCCTTCTTCTCGGGGCTGTCGCCGGTGTGGGTCATCGGATGCCGGAAGTAGCGCTGATACGGTTCGCGCCCGGCCATCAGTACCTGCGAGACGCGCTCGCCCTTGCTGATCTCGTCCTTGAACGCGCCGATGCTGAGACGATTGGCATCCGCGTGACTGTACGTGTGGTTGGCCAGGGTGTGGCCACCGGCGACCCACGACTCCAACAGCGCGGTGCGCGCCTGACGTTCGCCCACGACCGCCAGCTGGCCCTCGTTGACGAAGACCACGGCTCGGGCGCCGTGGCCGCGCAACGTGTCGAGTAGCCGGGCGGTGCCCGCCTGGGCGTTGGGCAGCCAGTTGGCGGCACTCCGGTTGACCCAAGGCAGATCGTCGATGGTGATGGCGAGGCGCCGCGTGACCTGCGCGGCGGGTAGCGCGGTGGCCAGCGCCAGCACCAGCACCAGGGTGGCCGCGGCTGTTCGGCTGGTCACAGCCGGAACACCTCGACCAGCGACTGCTGGACCGGCGCATGGTCCGGGTGGGTCTCCATGATGTCGGCCATCATCGCCCACCAGCGCTTCATCAGCGGGTGCGCCGGCAGGGCATCAAGCGCGTGCGGGCGCGTGCGTGTCAGCACCGCCAGCAGGTGATGGCTGTCCTCGTCCAGGAAGATCCGATAGTCGGTCACACCGGCCTCACGGAGCAGCGTGACCAGGTCCGGCCAGATGGCGTCGTGCCGCCGCCGGTATTCGGACGCCTGACCAGGGAACAGCCGCATCCGGAAGGCCACGGTCTCGATGTCGGCGGGCGGTGAGGTCACGACCGGGCGTCCAGACGACAGGCGTCAGAGCATCGGCACGGTGCGCCGCGCCAGTTGAATCGGCAAGCCCCAGGGGTCGCGCAACATGACCAGGTGCGAGCCGTCGGGTTGCCGGAGGTGCTCGACCAGGGACGCGCCGGCGGCGACCAGCCGCGCCGTGTCGGCGTCGGGGTCTGCGGAGGTGAAGGCCAGGTGCAGTTGCAGCGGGTGCATCGCCGCATATCCGTCAACCGGCGCTGACGGATTGACGTAGAGCTCGATCAGCATGACCCGCGCCGCGTCGGCGAGGAAGTGCATGTGCACCGGCGGCTCGCCCTTGCGCACGACCACCATGCCGACGTGCGTGACGTACCAGTCGGCGACCGCGACCGGGTCGGAGACGTTGAGGGCGAGATGCTCGAATGGCAGGGCAGTCATGGGGAGCCTGGTGCGCACCGGCGCAGCCCGTGCATGCTAGCCCAGGCCGTGCGCCGACGCGAGCGCAGCGGACCGCGCCTCACGCCGACAGGACTGCGCGTGGCACCGTGACCGCCAGGTGCTTCGCCCCGGCCGCCGTCGCCGTGATGAACGGCAGGCTGACATCGACGGCTGTCTCCGTCGCCAATTCGGCTACGGCCTCCACGGC
>JACDAO010000525.1 GCA_013695405.1 Acidobacteriota bacterium
CCAACAACAACGGAGGAGATCATGATCAGTAAGACACGACGCACCATCCTGCAAACCCTCGCCACGTCCACCGCCGGCCTGATGGTCGGCCCCTTGCGAGCGCAGGAGGGCTGGCCCACTCGGCAAATCCGGATCGTCGTCCCGGTTGCCGCCGGCGGCATCATCGACCTGGTGTCGCGCAACCTTGCCGAAGCGCTGCGGGTTCCGCTCGGCGTGCCGATCATCGTCGAATCCCGGCCGGGCGCCGATCACATCATCGGTACGCAGTTCGTGGCCAAGTCCGATCCCGACGGCTATACGTGGCTCTGCGGCTCGGTGCCGTTTACGACGACGCCGCATCTCCTCAGTAAGCCGCCATTCGCTCCGCTCCAGGACTTCAAGCCGGTCGCGCTGCTGGCGACCAGTCCGAATGTGCTTGTCGTGCCCACGACGCTCGGCGTGCGCACGATCAAGGAGCTGATCGCCCTCGGCCGCAGCAAAAGCGATGGGCTGACCTACGTGAACCCCGGCAACGGCTCGTCCAACCACCTCGGCACCGAGCAGTTGCGGGCCGCAACCGACCTGGCCATGACCGGCATCCTGTACAAGGGCCAGCCGCCTGCGGTCGTGGACCTGCTGTCGGGACGCGTCGACTTCATGGTGATGAGCTCGTCGCTGGCGACGCCGCACATCAAAGCCGGTAAGCTGGTCCCCCTCGCGTCAGTCGCGTCGCAACGGCTGCCACAGCTGCCGGACGTGCCGACGATGAAGGAGGTCGGATTCGAGAGCGTCACCGTGATTCCGTGGTTTGGCATTCTGGTGCCGGCTGCCACGCCCGGCGCAATCGTCGAGCGGATTCATCGCGAGATTCGTGGGGCGGCCGCGACCGACGCCTATCGCGCCGGCATCGATCGCATCGGAGCGGTCCCGGCCCTGGATCAGAGCAGCGCCGACTTCGCCGCGATGCTTCGAGCAGAATACGATCAGTGGCCCGCGCTGTTCGAGCGGGCTGGCATCACCAAGTCTTGACAGGAGCACCAGACCCGGCATGAGCAACAACCCAGGCAAGCGCCCCAATATCGTCGTCATCGTGCTCGACGACGTCGGTTTCTCGGACCTCGGCTGCTACGGCTCCGAGATCGCGACGCCGCGGATGGACGGCCTCGCTCACCAAGGTGTGCGCTACAACAACTTCCATGTCGCGGCGATGTGCTCGCCGACCAGGGCGTCGCTGCTCACGGGCCGCAATCCGCACGCGGTCGGCGTCGGCATCATCGCCGAATGGGCCAACGGGATGCCCGGCTACGACGGTCGCATCCACGCGTCGGCTGGCACGCTGCCGGAGGTGCTGCGACTGAACGGCTACAACACGCTGGCCGCCGGCAAGTGGCACCTGGCCGGCACGGAAGAGTACGGCGCCGCGGGCCCGTTCGACAACTGGCCGTCAGGCAAAGGCTTCAACCGCTGGTACGGCTTCCATGGCGCGCTGGCAGACCAGTATCACCCGGAGCTCTACGTCGACAACCATCCCATCCACTTCGACGCGCCGCCTGGCTACCATCTGACCGAGGACCTGGTCGAGCGCTCGATCGACATGGTGAGGGACCACCGGGTCAGCGCGCCGGACCGGCCATTTCTTCTGTACCTGGCGCTTGGCGCTTGCCACTGGCCGCACCACGCGCCGCCCGAGTACCTGGCGCGCCAGCGCGGCCGCTACGACGCCGGCTGGGACGCTGTCCGCGAGCAGCGGCTGCATAAGCAGGTGGAACTTGGCATCGTGCCCCCGGACACGCGGCTGGCCGAGCACAATCCTGGCGTGCAGGCCTGGGCGGACGTCTGTGCCGACGACCGCCTGGTATTGCTCAGCACCCGGCTGCAGGAAGCGTACGCCGCGTTCCTCGAACACACCGACGACCAGATCGGGCGGCTGCTCGACGCGCTGACGCAGTTCGAACTCGACGACGATACCGTCGTGCTGCTGATGTCCGACAACGGCGCGAGCCCCGAAGGCGGGCCCACCGGCGCGATCAATCTGCGCAAGCACATGGTCTACGAGAAGGACGACCCGGTGCAGGCACTGAAGCACCTGGACGCAATCGGCTCCGAACGCGCCTACAACCACTACTCTACCGGCTGGGCCCAGGTCAGCAACACCCCGCTGCGCTGGTACAAGAAGTACACCCACGGCGGTGGCATTCGCTCGCCCCTGATCGTGCGCTGGCCCGGCCGCGTGCCTGCCGGCGGCGCGATCCGGCCGCAGTTCCACCACGTGATCGATGTGATGCCGACGCTGCTCGGCCAGCTCGGCATCGAACCGCCGTCCACGATCGCAGGCGTCACCCAGCAGCCGATGCACGGGATGGACATGTCCGCGAGCTTCAGCAGCGACGACCTGCGCTCGCGCCGGCCGCTGCAATACTTCGAGTTGCTCGGCGACCGCGCGCTATGGCACGATGGCTGGAAAGCGGTCTGCCATCACGTCAAGGGCACCGATCCGGACACCGAGCCCTGGGAGCTCTATCACCTTGAAACGGACTTCTCCGAGACGACGGACCTCGCGGCCGCCGATCCGGAGCGCGTCGCGACGATGCGGCGGCAGTGGCACGACGAGGCGGTGGCGAATCAGGTGCTGCCGCTGGACGATCGCGAGTGGGACCGCGCGGCCGATCGGATTCGCCGGCTGTCGAGGTCGCAGCACGTGTTTTATCCAGGCATGTCGCGCGTCGACCGGCTGGCCGCGCCGGACGTCACCGGCCGTTCATTCGCGATCCGCGCCGAGATCGACAAGGAAGGCCCGCTCGATGGCGTGATCCTGGCCTGGGGCAGCCGCTTCGGCGGCCTGAGCTTCTACGTCAAGGACGGTCGACTGACGCTGCGGTACGTGTTCTCGCAGGATGAGACCTCGGTGCTGTCGATCACCGAGCGGGCATCGGAAGGACGGATCGAACTGCGCGCCGCGTTCGCGCGTGGACCTGACGGCTCGGTCGTGCTGACGCTGGACGGCACGGGCCTCGAGGCGGCGACGCTGCCGATCCCGCGGACCTGGCCGACGCATGGGATGACCGCGGGCCTCAGTTGCGGCGAGGACCGTGGTCATCCGGTCAGCAACGACTACTCGCGACCCAGCACGTTCCGCGGCGGAAGGCTTCGGCAAGTCATCGTCGAGGTCTTCGACGGGGTGACGCCGGCCGAGGGCACGCTAGCGGACGTGATCGCACTGGAGGACTAGCGGTGGTCTGTAACGAATCCGGAACTCACTGCCGTGCAGCCGAATCAGTACCGGACGCGTCCTAGACC
>JACDAO010000015.1 GCA_013695405.1 Acidobacteriota bacterium
ACGACCCACAGCGTCAGCCGCCGTCGGGCGGCCAGCGTCACGCCGCCTCCGGACCGAGGCGCAGGCGCAGCCCGCAGGCGTCGGCGCCGAGCGCGCGGCACGACGTCAACTGGCCGCGACTGGCCACGCCGTCGCGTTCGAACAGGGCCTCGGCGAAGGCCAGGTAGTAGCGGCAGTGCGGGTGATCCGTGGGCTCGCGCGTGCTGCAGAAGATCGACCCCCGCACCTCGATGTCGATCTGCATGCCGTCGATCCGGACCTTTGCCTTGGTGCCGCGGTAGGACTGCTCGAAGTGCTGGTGCGACAGCCGCGCGAACTGCCGCACGCGGTACCACTGCGGCGTAATCCGGCCGGCGCGTCGCAACGGCCAGGACTGGGCGGCCAACCACCAGTCGGCCGCGTACGTGGCCGCCCGGATCATCACCGCGTCGTAGGTGCCGTTCTCTTCGTGGCGCAGGAAACTGAGCACCGCGCTGACGGGCGCGAGGTTGACCGCATCCTCGCGCCAGCCGCGCGGCCGCAGGTAACTCTCGTAGAAATCCAGCCGGTCCGGCAACAGATCGGCGATCGCCTGATGGATCGCCGCGGCGAGCAACCGGTCGATTCGCGCCTCACTCATTATCTGGTAAGGTTGCCGCGGTGAGTGGGTATCCGGACGGCGCGGATGTCGCCTGGACCGGCGTCGTGCTGGCCGGCGGCGGAAGCCGACGGTTCGGAGGCGTGGACAAGACGCGGCTGCCAGTGTGTGGCCGCACGCTGGTCCAGTGGAGCCTGGACGCACTGGCTCCGATCACGACCGCGCGACTGCTGGTCGGCGGCCGGTGGTCGGCTCACGAGCACGGCGGCGACGTCCGGCATCTGCCCGATTGCTACCCCGACGCGGGGCCCCTTGGCGGCCTGCTGACGGCGCTCGAGGCGATCGACACCTCGCACGCGCTGGTCGTCGCGGCCGACCTGCCCTTCATCTCCCGCCGATTGCTGGTCGAGGTGCAGCGCGCCGGCGCCCAGGCCGTGGTTGCCTGCGTGCAGCATCCCGACGGACGCTTCGCGCTGTGCCTCTCGGTGCGGCGCGATGCGGCCCCGGAGGTGGCGCGGGGCTGGGCCCGCGGCGACCGCCGCATCCGCGATCTGCTGCAGCTGGCGCCGTGCCGGCTGGTCGCCGCCGATCCGGCGACCGCCATGTGCGCACTGTGGAATGTAAACGATCCGCTTACGTATGCGCGGGCGCTCGTGATGGCTGAGCACGACTGCCCGGCATCCTACTTCACCGATCCGACCGAGTCAAACCGATGATCCTGCCTCTGCAGCAGGCCGTGCGAGCGGCGCTTCGAGACACGCTGACGACACTTTACGGAGCCGATGCGGTGCCGGCGGCGCTGGTCGTCGACATCCCGCCGAGCCGCGCCCTCGGCGACCTCGCCCTGCCCTGCGCCTTCGAGCTGGCCCGGACGCTGCGCAAGGCGCCACGCGCCATCGCCCAGGAGATCGTCGCGGCGCTGCCGCCGATCGACGGCGTGCGGCGCGTCGAGGCCGTGGCCGGCGGCTACATCAACGTCTTCCTCGACCGCGCGGCGTTCCTGCGCGCCCGGCTCGGGCGCCCGGCGGTGCACCCACTCGACGCCACCCGCCCCAAAACGATCGTCGAGCACACCGCGATCAACCCGAACAAGGCCGCGCACATCGGCCACCTGCGCAACGCCGCGCTCGGCGACACGGTCGGCCGCCTGCTCCGCTTCCTCGGGACGCCGGTCGAGATCCAGAACTACATCGACGACACCGGCGTGCAGGTCGCCGACGTCGTCGTCGGCTTCGAACGCATCGACGGACGCAGCGTCGATGCGGTTCGCGCGCTGGCCGCCGCGCCGCGCTTCGACTACCTGTGCTGGGATCTCTACGCACGCGTCACCGATTGGTACGAGGCCGACAAGTCGCGGCTGGTGACGCGCGCCGAGACGCTGCACGCGATCGAGCACGGCGGCAACCGCACCGCCGAGATGGCGGCGGTCATCGCCGACGCGATCGTCCGCTGTCATCTCCGGACCATGGCGCGCCTGCACATCGATTACGACCTGCTGTCATGGGAGGGTGACATCCTCCGTCTGCAGTTCTGGGACACCGCCTTCGACATCCTCGAGCGCAACGGCACCGTCTACCTGCAGACCGAAGGCAAACTGAAGGGCTGCTGGGTGATGGAGATCGACGAGGACGTCGATCTGACGGGCGGCAGCGGCGCGGCGGTACGCGTCGACCCGCTCGACCAGGAGGCCGCGCCGGAGCAACGCGAAAAGGTCATCGTCCGATCGGACGGCACGGTCACCTATGTCGGCAAGGACATCGCGAACCAGTTCTGGAAGTTCGGCCTGCTCGGCAAGGACTTCGCCTACCGGGCGTTCGGCACCCGGCTGACCGGCGAGACGCTGTGGGCCACCACCTCGACCGGCGGCCGGAGCGATCACCCGCCCTTCGGCCGCGCCGGCACGGTGATCAACGTCATCGACACGCGTCAGGCCTACCTGCAGAAGCTGCTCAAGCAGGCGCTCGCCACCATGGGCCACCGCCGCGAGGCCGAGCACTCGATTCATTTCTCCTACGAGATGGTGGCGCTGTCGCACAAGACGGCGCGTGAGCTCGGGTACGCGGCCGCGCCCGATGGACGGCCCTTCGTCGAAGTCTCCGGGCGCAAGGGCCTCGGGGTCAAGGCCGACGACCTGATCGATCGCCTGATCGCCAAGGCGCGCGAGGAAGTCAGTCGCCGCAACCCGGACCTGCCGACGGCGGCGGCGCAGGAGGTGGCCGACGCGATTGCGGTCGCGGCGCTGCGCTACTTCATGGTGAAGTTCTCACGCACCAAGGTCATCGTCTTCGACATCGACGAGGCGCTCAGCTTCGAGGGCGAGAGCGGACCTTACCTGCAGTACGCCGCGGTGCGCGCCGGCAACATCTTCGGCAAACTGCGGGAGCGCGAGCAGCTCGACGAAGCGGCGATTGCCGGCCTGCTCGACGCACTTTCCGACGACGCGCTGCACGACGGCGAGGATGGCGATGCGCTCTGGGACCTGGTGCTGACCTGCGGTCGGCTCGACGAGGCCGTCGACATCGCGGTGCGGACCCTGGAGCCAGCGGTGCTGGCCAAGTACGGATTCGCGCTGGCGCAGTCGTTCAACGGCTTTTACCACCGCTTCCCGATCCTCTCCGAGGAGCGCCGCGACGTGCGCCTGTGGCGCGCCGCCGCCGCCAGCTACTTCCGCCAGCAGATGATCCAGGCACTGGACCTGGTGGGCGCGACCGTACCGGGGCGGATGTGATGGCCACGCCTCGGATCGGCTACGTGCGCTGCCAGCGCGACGACGACTACCTGCGCTCGCTCGAAACCGTCGGCGCCCTGGTGATGGCGGTGGATCCCGCCGGCGATCCATCGCACCTGATGCGCGAGGTCGACGGCGTGGTGCTGCCCGGCGGCTTCGACGTCGACCCGGCCCGCTACGGCGAGACGTTGAACCCCTCGTGCACGCTGGCCGGTGGCGAACGCGACGGCTACGAGCTCGACCTCGCACGACGCTGCCTGCGCGACGGGCTGCCGCTGCTGGCCATCTGCCGCGGCATGCAGGTGCTCAACGTCGCGTCCGGCGGCTCGTTGATCCAGGACATCCCGTCGCAGGTGCCGATCGCCCAGCCGCACAGCGTGCCCGACACGTTGACCACCATCGCCCACGAACTCGAGATCGTGCCCGGCTCGCTGCTGGCCCGCGCCGTCGGCGACGGCATGGCAGTGCGCGTCAACAGCCGTCATCACCAGGCCATGAAGGTGATCGGCGAGGGTCTGCAGGTCACC
>JACDAO010000031.1 GCA_013695405.1 Acidobacteriota bacterium
TGGTAGGTGCCGTCCAGGCTGAAGAAGGGCGAGACGTGGAACTCTTTCTTGTGCGACGCGCCGGCCTGCGCCGTTGTCGCGTCGGCTGGCAGGACGTAGACGTGGCGCTCGCCGTAGGTGTTGTGGACCTCGGCGAGGACCGTGTCGAGCCGGCCTTCGGGATCGAAGCAGTAGAACAGACTGAGCGGGTTGAAGACATACCCGGCGACCCGGCCATGCGTCAGCAGCAGCACCTGTCCGCCGGGCCACCGGCGGCCGCTGGCGACGACACGGGCCTCCACCGCCTCGCGCAATGGCCGGCCGTCAAGGTGATCGGCGTCGTGCAGGCTCACCGGCCTGGACCGGTTGTACCCGAGCAGGCGGAAGGTGTCGTTGATGCGTCCGACCGCGTCCAGGTCGAACAGGTGCATGTAGGTCGGATACCGGAAGGCATGGCCAACCGGCGTGGTGCGTTCGTGCCAGACGTGGCCGGCGTACAGCGCCGCGTCGGTCACAACGTGGCTCCCAGACGCTCGGTGACGCGCAGCGCCGAGACCAGGCCGTCTTCGTGGAAGCCGAAACGCAGGTGGGCGCCGCAGTAATACGTCTGGCGCTGGCCATTGAGGGCCTCCACACGCGCCTGCGCCATGATCGCGCTGCGGTCGAGCACCGGGTGGGTGTAGTCCATCGCCGCCAGCACCGGACCGGCCGGGGCCTGCCGGCCGTTGAGCGTGACGCAGTACTGCGTCGCGCCGGGCAGCCCTTGCAGCGGGTTGAGGTGGTAGGTCATCGACACCGGCGCGGTCTCGTCGCGGCAGTCATGCAGGTCACAATTCCAGGACGCCCACGCGCGCGGTGTGCGCGGCAGCACCGCGGTATCGGTGTGCAGGACCGTGTGGTTGACGGAGTAGCGGAAGGCGCCGAGTGCCTGCGCTTCAGCCGGTGACGGGTCGGTCAGCAGGCGCAGGGCCGTGTCGGCATGGGTCGCGATGATCACGGTGTCGAACTGGCGCGTCTCACCGTCGCCGGTCTGCAGTTGGACGCCGCTGGCGCGTCGGGCGATTCCCTGCACCGGCCGGGCGAGGTGGATCGGCCCCGAGATTGTCGCGGCGATCGCGTCGACGTATCGCCGGCTGCCGCCGGTGACGGTCCGCCAGGGGGGCGCGCCGGAGGCGGCGAGCAGGCCGTGATTGTCGTAGAACTGCAGGATGGTGCGGGCAGGGGCCTGCATCAGATCCGCGAACGACGCCGACCAGATCGCTCCAGCCATCGGCAGCACGAAGTGGCGTCGCAGACGCGCCGAGAAGTGCGCGCGTGCGAGGAAGGCCCCGAGTGAGAGGTCGTAGCCTTCCGTCGAGGCGAGGAATCGCCGCGCAACCCGGAAGTAGCGGACGATCTCGAGCAGCATCCGCAGATGCCGGGGGTCAACCACTCGCCGCCGTTGCGCCAGCAGCGTGGACAACGACCGGCTCGCGTACTCCAGGCCGCAACGGCGGCAGCGGACGCCGAACGACATGTCGGTGCTGTGGCTGGCCACCCCGAGCGTTGCGAGCAGCCGGATGAACGTCGGATAGGTGCGCTCGTTGAAGACCAGGAAGCCGGTGTCGACCGCGATCGGGCCGTGCGGGCCGGGCACGTCGTGAGTGTGGGCATGCCCGCCGAGCCGCGGTTCGCGCTCGAAGATCTCGACCCGGTGCGCGCGCGACAGCACGTGGGCCGCGCCGAGGCCCGCGATGCCCGATCCGATGACGGCGATGTGCACGGTGGCAGATGGCGGCGGAGGGTCCGCCTGCGGTCACAGTCTACGACGCGGCTGCGGACGGACCCGATACAATCGGCCGATGGTCGGCCGATCGCTCGCCTTCGTGTCTGCCGCACTGCTGCTCCTCGGGCCGGCGGCCAGCACCCTCGCCCACCGGCCGCTGATCGGCCAGGACCAGTCCGGGGCGGCTCACGCGACGCCAGGCGCGGCGGTCATCACCGACGCGCAACTGCGCGACTACCTGACCTTCATCGCCTCCGATCTGCTGGAAGGGCGTGAGACGCCGTCGCGCGGACTGGATATCGCGGCCGCATTCCTGTCAACGCAGCTGGCGCGCTGGGGCATAACCCCGGCCGGCGACCCCGGCAGTTACCTGCAGAAGATCGCCCTGACCCGTCGACGCCTTGACGTCGATCACACCACGCTGCAGGTGGGCACACGGCCGCTGGTGTTCGGCGACGACTTCCTGCCCGGCACGGTGGCGGGCGCCGCCGACGGCGGCCTGGTCTACGTCGGCCACGGCTATGTCGTCGGCGCCCGCGACCTCGACCCGTATCGCGGCCTCGACGTGCGCGGCAAGATCGTGGTCGCCCACCCCGGCCTGCCGCGCGGCCTGACCCGACAGGATCTGGTGGGCCCACGCGGCGAGGCCTGGAACGACACCGTCGGCGCGGCGGCGGCCCGCGGCGCCACCGCAGTGTTGTGGCTGGCCGACCATGCGCAGTTGTCGGCCTGGCCCGACACTCGCGCGTCGTTACCGACGCGAGGCGAGGTCACCGTCGACGCCTTCGACGCCGACCCCGATAGCGCGGCGCTGCCG
>JACDAO010000046.1 GCA_013695405.1 Acidobacteriota bacterium
GCTCAAGGTCAAGGAAGGCGTCACGACCACCGAGGAAGTGACTCGCGAGACGGTCAAGTAGGAACGCCGAAGCCTGAAGCCTGACGCCCGACGCCCGAGGCCCGACTCCCAGAAGTGTCACGCCGCCGGCAGACCCGGCAGGCATTTCCTGCACGTTCCACACCGGTGCGTCTGCGCGCCGGATCGCGAACAGCTCGTAACCCGTCTGAACACAGCCACTTGCCCTCGTCGCGCGAGGCGCTGTCGCGGCGCGATCAAGCGGCGTCGAGGTTGCAACGGCACCGGCCGCGGCATCTCACGAAGCCGCGGGGCCTGCCGATTAGCAGGTCGGAGCGTGTGCGTCGGGTAGGCGGTCTGCGGCCGGAATGTGCCGGGACCGCACACTCGCGCACCACGCGCCGGAATCTCATCGCCATGGCCACATTGCCCGAACTGCTGAAGACCACCGTCGAGCTCGATGGCTCCGACCTGCACCTGACCACCAGCGCACCGCCGAGCGTGCGGGTGCACGGCAAGCTGGTGCCGCTCAAGCTGCCGGCGTTGACCGCGCCCGAAACCAAGCAACTGGCCTACAGCGTCTGCACCGACGCGCAGAAGAAGCGCTTCGAAGAGACCCAGGAGCTGGACTTCTCGTTCGGCATCCGCGGCGTCGGCCGCTTCCGCTGCAACATCTTCAACCAGCGTGGCGCGGTGGCCTCGGTCTACCGGTTGATCCCCGAACGGGTGCGCAGCTTCCAGGAGCTGAACCTGCCGCCGATCCTCGCCAAGCTCGCCGAGCGGCCGCGCGGCCTGGTGCTGGTCACCGGTCCGACCGGGAGCGGCAAGAGCACGACGCTGGCGGCGATGATCGACAAGGTCAACAACGAACGCAACGAGCACATCCTCACCATCGAGGATCCGATCGAATACATCCACCAGCACAAGGGCTGCATCGTCAATCAGCGCGAGGTGCACAGCGACACGCAGAGCTTCACGCTGGCGCTGCGCGCGGCCCTGCGTGAGGATCCGGACGTGGTCCTGATCGGTGAGATGCGCGACCTCGAGACGATCGAGTCGGCCCTGCGCATTGCCGAGACCGGCCACCTGACCTTTGCGACGCTGCACACCAATTCGGCGGCCCAGACCATCAACCGGATCATCGATGTGTTCCCGGCCCACCAGCAGTCACAGATCCGCACTCAGCTCAGTCTCGTGCTCGAGGGCATCGTGTGCCAGTCGCTGCTGCGGCGCGCCAACGGGCTCGGCCGGGTGGTGTCGCTCGAAGTGCTGATCCCGACGCCGGCGATTCGCAACCTGATTCGCGACGACAAGGTGCACCAGATCTACTCGATGATGCAGGCCGGCCAGGAGAAGCTCGGCATGCAGACGATGAACCAGTCGCTGGCCTCGCTGTACCTGTCGCGCCAGATTGCGCTGGAGACGGCAATGTCGGCCTCGTCACACAAGGAAGAACTGCAGGAAATGATTCAGCGTGGCACTGGCGTCGTGCCAGGCGCCGGGCTCAATCGCGCAGCGGCGATGCCGGTGCGTCGCTAGGGCCCGACGCGGATCGGCCACGCCGGGCATCGAGTTACGGAACCGTACAGGGAGAAGACAGCAATGCAGGCGTTTGCATTCACCGGACGCACCCGCGCAGGCGAGGCCATCACTGGCGAGCGCCAGGCCGAATCGATGGAAGCGATGGTCTCGGCGCTGCGCCGCGAGCAGATCCTGATTACGCGCATCGACCCGCTCAAGGCCAGGGCCACCAAGGCCGCACCGCGCGCCAGTGGCAAGGTGCCGGCCAAGAGCCTGGCCATCTTCACGCGCCAGTTCAGCGTGATGATCGATGCCGGCCTGCCGCTCGTGCAGTGTCTGGACATCCTCGGCAAGCAGGAGCCGCACAAGCGTTTCGCCGCGACCATTCTCAAGGTCCGCGAGGAAGTCGAGAGCGGGCTGTCGCTGGCCGATGCGATGCGCAAGCATCCGCGCACCTTCGACGCGCTGTTCACCAACATGATCCAGGCCGGCGAGGCCGGTGGCATCCTCGACACCATCCTGAAGCGGCTGGCGACCTACATCGAGAAGAACGTCAAGCTGATTGGCCAGGTCAAGTCGGCGATGATCTACCCGGTGGCGGTCATCCTGATCGCCGCGGTCGTGGTCGGAGTGATTCTCTGGAAGGTGATTCCGACCTTCGCGCAGATGTTCGCCGGGCTGGGGGCGGAGCTGCCCTTGCCGACCCGCATCGTCATTGCCCTGAGCAACAACCTGGTGGCGTATGGGCCGTTCCTGATCATGGGGCTGGCCGGCGCCGCCTTCGCGGTGCGTCAGTTCTACCGCACCAACCAGGGCCGCCACCTGATCGATCGCTGGCTGCTGAAGACGCCGATCATCGGCATGATCCTCCGCAAGGTCGCGGTGGCGCGGTTCTGCCGAACCCTGTCGACCCTGATCAGCTCGGGCGTGCCATTGCTCGACGGGCTCGAAATCACCGCCAAGACCGCCGGCAACGCGATCATCGAAGACGCGATCATGGAGACCCGCGCCAGCATCGAACGCGGTGAGACGGTCTCCAAACCGTTGTCGGAGACCAAGGTCTTCCCGCCGATGGTGACGCAGATGATCGGCGTCGGCGAGGCGACCGGCGCGCTCGACATGATGCTGGAGAAGATCGCTGATTTCTACGAGGACGAAGTCGATACCGCCGTCGCCGGACTGTTGACGCTGCTCGAGCCGGTGATGATCTCGTTCCTCGGCGTCATCGTCGGCGGCATCGTGATCTCGATGTACCTGCCGATCTTCGACCTGATCTCGAAGCTGACCTAGGGCCATGACCACCCTCTCGGCGACCACCACCCCGTGGCACGCCGGCACCTCGCCGGCGTCCGACCCCTGGCCGACCCGTCCGCGCGGCAGCGCGCTGCTGTGGCTGGCGGGCCTGCGGGCCCTGGTCGCGGTGGTGCTGCTGGCGCCGATGGCCGCGTTCATGGCCGGGCGCGGCGAACTGGTCCGGGCGGCGTGGCTGGCGCTGTTGCCCGCGCTGCCGCTAGTCAGCAGCGCCGCCGGCCTGCTGCTCGGCGCGCGGCTGTCATGGCGTGCGTTCGCCGCACAGGCCGTGGCCGACGGTCTCGTGGTGCTGCTGGTGGTCTGGACGACCGGCGGACTGCTCAGTCCCTACACGCCGCTGATGCTGCTGCCGGTGCTCGCCATCAGCGTACTCGCAGGCCGGCGCGCCGGCCTGCAGATCGCCGCACTGCTTGGCGTCGGGGTGATTGCGCTGACCGCGGTCCAGTACGCGTGGCTGGCGGCACCGCCCTGGTTGACCGCGCCGCTGCAGGGCGCGCCGTTGCTGCCTCCGTCGCTGGCTGCCTACACGGTTGCGGCCAACGTCGGCGGCGCGGTGGCCCTGGCGCTGCTGGTCGGCCACCTGTCTGAGACGCTCAGTCGCACCGGTGCCGATCTCGCTCGCGCCACCACCAGCCTGGCGGACCTGACCGCGCTCAGCCAGCGCGTCATCGACAGCATGGCTGGTGGACTGGTGGTCACCGACTCCAGCCACGCCATCGTCCTCTTCAATTGGACAGCCGAGGCCATCACCGGCCGCAGGGCCGAGGATGTGCTCGGGCTGCCACTGGCGGCGGTGCTGCCGGTGCCGTCCACGGCGCAAAGCGTTCGCGGTGCGCCCGAGCGTACCGAGTTCACCTTCACCCGGGCCAACGGTTCGGTGATCGACCTCGGCGCGACCGTCGCGCCGTTGCTCGGCGACCACGGCCAGACCGCCGGACAACTGGTCACCTTTCAGGATCTGACGCTGATCAACCAGCGGGAAGCCGAACGGCAGCGCCAGGAGCGGCTGGCGGCGGTCGGTGAGATGGCCGCCGGCATCGCGCACGAGATCCGCAACCCGCTGGCGTCGATGACCGGGTCGATCCAGCTGCTCAGGCGCGAGCTCACCCTGCGCGACGACCATGCGCTGCTGCTCGACATCGTGATGCGCGAATCGCAGCGGCTGAACGCGACCATCACGAGCTTCCTGGCCTATGCCGGGCCGCAGCGGGTGACGCGTGCTCCGGTCGATCTGGCCCGCGTGGTGCGCGAGACCGCCGCCCTGCTGCAACAGCAACTGCCGCAGGAGTATGCCGGGATCCGCGTCGAGGTCGACGTCCCGGCCCGGCTCGAGCACGATGTCGACGAGTCGCAGGTGCGGCAGGTGCTGTGGAACCTGGTTACCAACGGGTTGAAGGCGATGCCCGGCGGCGGGGTGCTGCACTTGTCGCTCGCGACCGTCCCGCACGCGTCGGGTTCGTCGGCGGTGCGCCTCGCGGTGCGCGACGATGGGGTCGGCATCGCTTCGGCCGACGTCGATCGGATGTTCCAGCCATTCCAGAGCGGGTTCCGCAACGGCAGCGGGCTCGGGCTGGCGATCGTCCGCCGCATCGTCACCGACCACGGCGGCCAGGTCTCGGTGCAGTCAGTGGTCGGCACCGGCACCTCGGTTGTCGTGACGCTGCCGGCACCGACCGGTGTGGCCGGCTCTGCCATGTCGCTGGCGGAGACGGTATGACGGGCACGCTCGCATCGCGTCCTCTGCAAATACACGAGTCATGAACGCCATGCTGACCACTGCGCCGCGGATTCTCGTGGTCGACGACGAACGGTCGATGCGCGAGTTCCTCGGCATCATGCTGACCCGCGAAGGCTACGACGTGGTCGTCGCCGAGAATGGCGCGCAGGCATTGGCGTCGCTGCGGCAGCGGCCGTTCGACCTGCTGGTCTCCGACATCCGCATGCCCGATTGCAGCGGCATCGACGTGCTGCGCGAGGCCAAGGTGGTGCAGGCCGATCTGCCGGGCATCCTGATGACCGGCTTCGCGTCGACGCAAACCGCGATCGAGGCGCTGCGGACCGGCGCGCTGGACTACATCAGCAAGCCGTTCGACATCGACGAGATGAAGCGCGTCGTCGCCCAGGCGCTCGAACGCAAGAGCGCCCGCGACGTCTCTCCCGAGCCGGAAATCGGTGGCGCGCCGTCGCCGGCCGGCCCGCGCGCCCGTGACACGATGCTCGGGCACAGCCCGGCGATGCTGCGCGTGTTCGGCCTGATCGAGGCGATCGCCGGCACCGCCAGCACGGTGCTGATCACCGGCGAATCGGGCACCGGCAAGGAACGGGCCGCGCGCGCCATCCACCGGCTCTCACCACGCGTCGATCGTCCGTTCGTGGCGCTCAACTGCGGGGCGCTGACCGAGACGCTGCTCGAGTCCGAGCTGTTCGGCCACGAGAAGGGCGCCTTCACCGGCGCGATGCAAACCAAGCGGGGACTGATCGAGCAGGCCGAGAAGGGCACGATCTTCCTTGACGAACTCGGCGAGATGAGCCCGCTGATGCAGGTCAAGCTGCTGCGGGTGCTGCAGGAGCGTCGCTTCCGCCGGGTCGGCGGCAGCGAGGAACACGCGGCCGACATCCGGATCATCGCCGCGACCAATCGCGATCTCGCAAGGATGGTCGCCGAGGGCACCTTCCGCGAGGACTTGTACTATCGGGTCAACGTCATCCCGGTCGCGCTGCCGGCACTCCGCCAGCGCCGCGAGGACATCGCGGTGATCGCCCGGCACGTCGTGCAACGCTACGCGCACGAGATGCGTCGCACGGCCTGCGACCTGGCCGCCGACGCACTCGACGCGTTGACCCGCTACCCGTGGCCGGGCAACATCCGCGAACTGGAGAACGCGCTCGAGCGCGCCGTCGCCCTCGAGCTCTCGCCACTGGTCACCCTGGCCAGCCTGCCCGATCACATCGTCACCGGCGCGGCGACGATGGCCGCGGTCGCGGCGGCGGTGGAAGACGCAGGGGCCGGACCGTCCTCGTCGAGTCCGCGCATCCCGGCCGAGGGCTTCGATCTCGAGCGTCACGTCCAGGAGATCGAACGCGAGTATCTGGCCGAGGCGCTGCGTCGGGCCGATGGCGTGAAGATGCGCGCCGCCGAGTTGCTCGGGATGAGCTTCCGCAGCTTCCGGTATTACGCGAAGAAGTACAACCTCTAGCGGGACTCGGGACTCGGGACTCGGGAGCGAGCATCGAGAATCGGGCAGCGGGCGGGCAGTGTGAAGC
>JACDAO010000055.1 GCA_013695405.1 Acidobacteriota bacterium
CGCCATGCGCGCCGCCCGGTGAAGCAGGCGATCATCTCGCCGTCGGCGCTGAGCCTGATGTATCCGGCGGAGCCGATCCCGGAATATCCGCGGGCGCAGTTCATCGACGACCTGCTGACCGAGCACGAGGCCGAGATCCGACGCTGCCTGGCGAAGGGCGCCTGCAAGGTGCAAATCGATTTCACCGAAGGCCGGCTGGCGATGAAGCTGGATCCGTCCGGCGACCTCCTGCACAGCTTCATCGACTTGAACAATCTGGCCCTGGCACGGTTTTCGGCCGAAGAGCGTCAACTTCTGGGCGTGCACACCTGTCCGGGTGGAGACCGCGACTCGACTCACAGCGCTGATGTCGATTACGCCGAGTTGCTGCCGAGCCTGTTCCAGTTGCGCGTCGGCAACTTCTACGTCGCGCTCGCCGGCGAAGGCGACCGCCCTCGTATCCTCGGCTTGATTCGCGAGCATCTGAAGCCGGACCAGCGGGTCTTCGTCGGCGTGGTCGCCCCGATCGATCCGCAGGTCGAGACCGCCGAGGAGGTCTGTGAGCGCGTCCTCGAGGCCGCGGCCTACATCCCCTACGAGCAGCTCGGGACGACCGACGACTGCGGCTTCTCGCCGTTTTCCGATGATCGCTCGACCAGCCGAGAGACGGCCTTCGCCAAGATCAGCGCGCGCGTGGCCGGTACGACGGCGGCCGACGAGGTCCTCAGGGCACGCCAGACGTGAGCGCCGACAACGAAGAGGCCCAGTTGCGCGCCGTCGCGTTGCAGAACGCTTACAGCATCGAGCTCGCGCGCCAGCGCGCCGAGCACGAACTGCTGCGGACGCGCGAGGCGTTGCGCGAGAGCCAGGAACGACTGCAGGCCGCCCTGACCGCTGCCGGCACCGGCACGTTCCGCTGGGACATCCCCACCAACACGGTGGGATGGGATGGCAACCTGGATCGACTGTTCGGGTTGGCTCCAGGAGACAGGACGCAGTCGCTCGAGACCTTCATCGCCGCGGTTCACCCGGACGACCGGGCGGCCGTGACCGAACGCGTCGACCAGTGCGCGCGCGACGGGTCGGCCTTCGACCTGGAGTTCCGGGTGGTGTGGCCGGATGGGTCACTCCACTGGATCCACGCCCGAGCCAGGTCCTTTCTCGACCCGGCGGGCCGGCCGCTGTACATGACCGGTGCGTGCGCCGACATCACCAGCAGCAAGGCCGCCGCCGCGGCGTCGCGCGCGAGCGAACAGCGACTGCGGGCGATGTTCAGCCATGCGGCGGTCGGGATCGCGGTGCTGGAACTGGATGGCCGCTTCGTCGAGGTCAACCAGAAGTTCTGTGAGGTGCTCGGCCGCAGTCCAGACGAACTGCGCGAGTCGTCCTATACGGCGCTCACCCATCCTGACGACCTCGCAGAATCGGCTGGGGCTCTGGAGCGCCTGGTCAGCGGCACGATCGCCGAGTTCGCCGTCGAGAAACGGTATCTGCGCAAGGACGGCAGCAGCGTCTGGAGCCGGAGCACGGTGACGCTCCTTACTGCCGGCGACGGCACACCCGAACGGTTCCTGGCCTTGATCGAGGACATCACCGCGCGCCGCGACGCCGACGCGGCGCTGCGCGAAGAGACTCGTATCCTCGAACTGCTCAACGAAACGGGCAGCGCGCTGGCCGCACATCTCGACCTGCGGTCGCTGGTGCAGGCGGTCACCGATGCCGCCACCAAACTGAGTGGCGCGCGGTTCGGTGCCTTTTTCTACAACGGGACCGACGACAGCGGCGACGCGATGTTGCTGTACACGCTCTCGGGTGCCCCGCGAGAGGCGTTCGAGCAGTTCGGCAATCCGCGTGCAACCGCCTTGTTCGGCCCGACCTTCCGCGGCGAGCCGCCGATCCGCTGCGACGACGTGCTGGCCGACGAACGATATGGGACGATGCCGCCGCACCACGGCATGCCGCCGGGGCACCTGCCGGTGCGCAGCTACCTGGCGGTGCCGGTGCGGACCCGCGCCGGCGAGGTGATCGGAGGATTGTTCTTCGGGCATCCCGACCCTTGTGTCTTCTCGGAGCGCACCGAGCGGCTGATCAGCGGTGTCGCCGCCCAGGCCGGCGTTGCCATCGACAATGCCCGCCTCTACGACGCCGCCAACCGCGCCGCCGACGAACGCAGCGCGCTGCTCAGGAGCGAGCGGGCGGCGCGAACCGCCGCCGAGCACATGAGCAGCATGAAGGACGAGTTCCTGGCGACGCTGTCGCACGAACTCCGCACCCCGTTGAACGCGATCCTCGGCTGGGCTCACGTGCTGCGGCACGGCACCCACGACGCCGACGACCTGCGCAAGGGGCTCGAGACGATCGAGCGCAACGCCCGCGCCCAGAATCAGCTGGTCGAGGATCTGCTCGACATGAGCCGCATCACGTCCGGCAAGGTCAGGCTGGACATCCAGACGATCTCGCCGGCGGCCTTCATCGAAGCGGCCCTGGAGTCGGCTGCGCCCGCGGCCAAAGCCAAGGGCATCAGAGTCGAACGGCTGCTGGACCAGTCCGCCGGACCAATCTCCGGCGATCCGAATCGGCTGCAGCAAGTGATCTGGAACCTGCTCTCGAATGCCATCAAGTTCACGCCGAAGGGCGGCAAGATCCAGCTCCTGCTCGAGCGCGTCAACTCGCACATCGAAATCAGCCTCGCCGATACCGGCGTCGGGATCAGCGCCGAGTTCATCCCGTACCTGTTCGACCGATTCCGCCAGGGCGACGCGTCGACGACCCGCCGCTACGGCGGACTGGGACTCGGCCTGTCAATCGTCAAGAGCCTCACCGAACTGCACGGCGGAACCGTCTCCGTACACAGCGCCGGCGAGGGGCAGGGCACGACGGTCACCGTGCACCTGCCGCTGGTCGCGGTCTACCGCACCGCCGGTGGCGAGGCGCGTGTGCATCCTGCCGCCCAACAGCCCGCCACGCCGATCGACCACTGTCCAGAACTGGCCGGGCTGACCATCCTCGTCGTGGACGATCACGAGGACAGTCGCGCGCTGGTCAGACGGGTGCTCGAAGACTGTGCCGCCACGGTGCTCACGGCCGGCAGCGTGCCCGAGGCGCAGCGCATCGTCGAGACGCACGCGCTGGACGTGGTCGTCAGCGATATCGGAATGCCGGGGCAGGACGGCTTCGACCTGTTGCGGCGCATACGCGCGCTCGGACCACACCAGGGAGGGCGTGTCCCGGCAATCGCCCTGACCGCATTCGCGCGGGCCGAGGACCGCACCCGCGCCTTGCGCGCCGGCTTCCTGGTGCACATCGCCAAGCCGGTCGATCCGCTCGAACTGGTCGCCACCGTCGCCAGCGTCGCGGGTCGGCTGGACCGGCAACCGTAGACCCGGCGGGCGAGGCGTGCACGTGGTGGATGACGAAGAAGCGCCCCTGGCACGCGACAGCAACAGCCTGGTCGCCGCTGCGCTGCGCGACATGGCCGCCGCGCAGGACTCGGCACAGAAGGCCTGGGGCTACAAGCGCGCCGCCGCCGCCGTGCTCGATCTCGAGGTGCCGATCGAGTCGTTACGCCAGTCCGACGGCTCAATGCGCAAGGTGGCGCACATCGGGCCGTCGTCGACCCGCATCATCCTCGAGATCCTCGATCACGGCCGGTCGGCGATCGTCGAGGCGGCCGTCGCCGCCAGCGGACGCGAGTCGGACGTCGCCACGCGTCACGACTACCGTCAGCACTTCCTGAGCCGCGCCGAGGTGCTCCGGGCGCTGCGCAACCCACGGCTGGGTGGACCGCGGTTAGACCAGTGCCGCGGTGATTTCCATATGCATTCGACCTGGAGCGACGGCGCCGACAGCGTCGCGGCCATGGCCGAGGGCTGCCGGGCCCGCGGCCATGCCTACTGCGCGATCACCGATCACTCGTACGGGCTGGCGATTGCCCGCGGGGTGTCGATGGCCGACCTGGCACGACAGCACGACGAAATCCAGGCCCTCAACCTCGCCGCGGCCGGGCACTTCCACATTTTCAAAGGCATCGAGGCCAACCTGCGCGCCGACGGGCTGGTCGACATGACGCCTGAGGAGCTGGCGCGCCTTGACATCGTGGTCGCCTCGCCACACTCAGCCTTGCGCAAAGCCGACGATCAGACCGAGCGGATGGTCCGCGCGGTCACGCAGCCGGGCGTGCACATCCTCGGGCATCCACGCGGCCGGATGTACGGGTCGCGGCCCGGCGTGACGGCCGACTGGCCGCAGGTGTTCGCGGCCGCGGCGCGCAGTGAGGTCGCAATCGAGATCGACGGTGACCCGTCGCGGCAGGACGTCGATCACACGCTGGCGGTATACGCCGTCGCCGCCGGCTGCCTGTTCACGCTGGACAGCGACGCGCACGGCGTTGACCAGCTCGCCTATGCGGAGACTGCCGTCGCGCATGCGCGACTGGCCTGGGTGCCACCGGATCGCGTGGTGAATACCTGGCCGGTCGAGCAGGTTCGTGCGTGGGCCGAGCGTCGCC
>JACDAO010000059.1 GCA_013695405.1 Acidobacteriota bacterium
CGCCAGCGCCGGAGCGCGCTGCTGCGGCGCCGGCGCCGCGTCGTACACGAAGCGTCCGGTGGGATACTGCAGGTCGATCGGCATGCGCAAGCAGTGTAGATCGCCACTCGCTCGCGCGACCTGCTCAGCGACCGACCGACTTCATCATCTCGGTCGGGTACCGGTCGCCGGCCGCCGCGCCGCGTGGGGCCACCGCCGCGAGGCGCGCCAGATCGTCGGCGGAGAGGCTGACGTCGAGCGCGGCGATGTTCTCCTCGAGGGCGCTGATGCGGCGCGTCCCTGGAATCGGCACGATGTCGTGGCCCTGCGCCAGCACCCAGGCCAGCGCCAGCTGCGCGGAGGTGCAGCCGGCGTGTGTGGCAATGGCCGACACCTCGTCGACCAGCGTGAGGTTGCGGCTGAAGTTCTCGCCCTGGAAGCGCGGCGAGTGTCGACGGTAGTCGTCGGCGGCGAAGTCCTCGACGCGCCGGATGGCGCCGGTCAGGAAGCCGCGCCCGAGCGGGCTGTAGGCGACCAGCGTGATCCCGAGCTCGCCACAGGTCGCGATGATTCCGTCCTCGATGTCCCGGCTCCACAGTGAGTACTCGCTCTGCAGCGCGGCAATCGGATGGACGGCGTGCGCGCGCCGGATGGTCTCGCTGCCGGCCTCGGACAGCCCCAGGTAGCGGACCTTGCCGGCCGTGACCAGATCGGCCATTGCGCCGACGGTGTCCTCGATTGGCGTGTTCGGATCGACGCGGTGCTGATAGTAGAGGTCGATGGTGTCGACCCCGAGCCGCTGCAGGCTGGCTTCGCAGCTGGCGCGGACGTACTCGGGCCGGCCGTTGACGCCCCGCCTGGACGGATCGGCGGGGTCGCGGACGATGCCGAACTTGGTGGCGATGAGCACACGGCCACGATGCGGCGCCAACGCCTGACCGACCAGCCGCTCGTTGGTGAACGGCCCGTACATGTCGGCGGTGTCGAACAGCGTCACGCCGAGCTCGACCGCCTTGTCGATCGTCGCCACCGACTGCGCATCGTCACGTGGGCCATAGAAATCCGACATGCCCATGCAGCCGAGGCCGAGAGCCGAGACAGGGATGCGGTCGGGGCCAAGGGTGCGGGTGCGCATCACTGCGGGCTCGTGGCCGTGGCGGGCCGACGCTGACCGGCGGGCGGTCGTGGCGCCGGCAGCGGCTTGCGCGGAAAGCGCTCGTCGCGGTTGGCCGCCTGATAGACGAACGAGGCGACGATCACCGCGTTCTGCATCAGGTCCTGCGGAATCGCCCGTTCGTAGAGGTCGAGGTTGCTGTGATGGGTCCTGGCACTGTACTCGAGCGGGTCCTGCACGAACTGGAAGCCGGGCAGGCCGACCGCGTCGAACGAGAGGTGGTCGGTGCCGCCGGTCGGTCGGATCGTCGCGATGGTCATCCCGGCGTTCTGGAACGGCTTCATCCACTGCTCGAAGATCGGCGCCGCGGCCTCGTTGCCCTGCAGGTAGATGCCGCGGAACGCCCCGCCGCCGTTGTCCATGTTGAAGTAGACCGACAGCTTCTCGTGCTCCGGCTCGAGCTTCATGTCGGCTGGGTCGGCGAAGTGCGCCTTCACGTAGGCCCGCGAGCCGAGCAGGCCCTGCTCTTCGCCGGTCCACAACGCCATCCGGATGGTGCGGCGCGGCTGCAGCCCGCTGGCGCGCAGGATCCGCATCGCCTCCATCATCACCGCCGAGCTGACCGCGTTGTCGGTAGCGCCGGTGCCGGAATGCCACGAGTCGAAGTGCGCGCCGAGCATGACGATCTCGTCGGCCTTGTCCGTGCCGGGGATCTCGGCGACGACGTTGTACACGTCGGTGGGCGAGTCCACGAACCGGTTGCGGACGTCGAGCGTCACGCTGACCGGAATCTTCTTGTCGAGGATGCGTAGCAGCCGGCCGTAATGTTCGGCGGCCAGCACGATTTGCGGGATCGGGGCCTGCCCTTCCCTGGTGCGATCGCCCTCGCCCGTGGTCGGACCCTGGACGCGAATCGCGCCGTTGTCGCCGCGGTCGCCGGGCGACATCTCGAGGACGGCGAGCACCCCTTCGGCCTTGTAGAACTGCATCCGCCTGGTGCGAAACGCGCTCAGCCCTGACGAGGCCCCGAGCAGTTGCTGAGAGCGGCGCACGCGGTCGTCGCCGCCAACCTGTGCGCGTGACAGGTCCTGCAATTCCTTGTCGGTGTACCGGCGCAGCGGCGACTCGAAGTAAGCCTTGAAGTCGCGGCTCGGCGACTGCATGACCAGCGCGCCCTTCAACGTGCCCTTGTACCTGGCGAAGTCCTCGTCCTTCTCGATCAGCGCCACGACCGGCGTGCCGGTCACCTCGCCGTTGGTGCCAGGCGTCCACGCCTTGGGATAGCCCTGCAGCACGAACGGCTGCGGCTGGGTCAGCGTCAGCGAGGTGCGCTCATTGACCCAGCCCCGTCCGAACGGCCCCCACGCTTCAGTCCGGACGTTGGCCAGGCCCCAACTGGTCATCCGCTGCTGAGCCCACGTGGCAGCCTGGTGCATCAGCGGCGAGTTGGTCAGCCGGGGGCCGTGCACGTCGGTGAGATAGCTCAGCGTCTCCATCACCTTGGAGTTGCCAATGCCTTCCTGCTTGATGCGGACGATCGCATCCAGGTCGGCGTGATCACGGGTCTGGGCGCCGACCGGCCCCGCAATCGCAACCGCCAACAGGGCGGTCAGGGCGTGGGTCCGGCAGCCGGGCAGGTCCCAGCAGATCATCGAGCTCTCCTGACGTGAGACGAGCCGGCGTCCGAGTGACGCCGGCCGCGTGTTGGTGACGACACCGCGTCGACGAATGTTACCCCGGCGGACAGCTCCGCCGGGCCCGGAGGTCGGACCGCGGGCCATGCGGTCCGGTGTTGCGTGTGGAGGGCGTCGGGCTGATCGAGCGGCCGGAGACTAGTTGTCGCCGGCGGCGGGTACTGCGGGCTGTGCGGCGGGGACCGCACGCGCCAGGCGACCGACCGGGTGATCGCCCGAGCCCGCGAAGCGCCACGCGGCGCGCGAGCTGTGCTCGAGGAACGCCGCGCGGTGCACCCCGGGAATCGGCTGTCCTGGCGGCAGCTTGCGATGCTCGTCGAGCGGGTTGACGTGAGTGCCGCCCTTGAGGAGCTCGTAGTGCAGATGCGGTCCGGTCGACAACCCGGTCGACCCGACCTTGCCAATCAGCTCGCCCTGGGTCAGCCGCGACCCACCGCGGATCCCTTGCGCAATTGCCGACAGGTGCAGGTAGCGCGTCTCGTAGCCGTTGTCGTGGCGAACGAACACCGCGTTGCCACCGCCGCCGGTCCAGCCGGCGCGCACCACCGTGCCGCTCGCCACGCTCAGCACCGGGGCGCCCTTCGGCGCGCCGTAGTCGACGCCCCGATGGGCCCGGGCGGTCTTGAGCACCGGGTGGACGCGCCGGAACGAGAACCCCGAGGTGACTCGCGGCTCGAACTTGAGCGGTGACTTGAGGAAGAAGCGGCGCATCGACCGACCGTCACGGTCGTAGTAGTCGGCCTTCTGGCCGGCCAGGGCATACCGGAACGCCTCGAAGGTGTGGCCGCCGGTGGTGAACCGGGCCGCGACGATGTCGCCGTAGCCGCCGAAGTGTCCTTCACGAACCACCTTCTCGAACAGGATCTCGAAGGCATCGCCGGGCTGCAGCTCGTTGGCGAAGTCGACCTCGCCCTCGAACACCCGGGCGAACTCGAGCGCCAGCATGATGTTCTCGCCGGTGGCATTGACCGCGGCGATCAGCGACGGCGCCGCCGCGGAGATCTCGCCGCGAATCGACACCAGCGCCTTCTGCTTCTCGTAGGCGAGCACCTGCACGTCGAACTCGGGCTGCTCGGCCGGGCGTTGGGTGGCCGCTTCGACGACCTTCAGGAAGCGGTCGGCGTCGATTTGATAGGTGAACTCCTGAATGGCGCCGTCGAGGCTGACCTGCAGTCGGTAGGGCTGTTCGGCGCGCAGCCGACGCAGGTCGAAGCGCTTCCGGGCGCTCTCGACGAAGTGATTGACGATCTCGTCACTGACCTGGTGCGCCTTGAGCAGGCTGGCCAGGGTGGCGTTGCGCGGCACGCGCGCCTCGATCAGGCGTGCGGCCTGCTCCTGGACCTGCACCGAGGCGACGGCCACGGCTGCCGCCTTCGGGGCTGGAGCGGACGAGCAGCCGGCCACGAGCAGACCGCCGGACAGGGCGAGGGAGAGGGTTCGCGTCGTCACGTCGGGCCGAGGATAGCACGCACTTCAATCTTTTGAATCGATTTAGCGTAGATTTTTGTGAGTCGCTGCTCGTCTGTATTGTTCTAAGTCACTAAAAGTGTGAGTTAGGTCGCTCATTTCAGACTTTTGAGGTCTCACGGCACCCGGCCGCGTAGAATTCAGGAGTGGCCTCCGTACGTGCATTCCGTGCCCTGCGCCCGCGCGCCGATGTCGCGTTCGACATGGCCGCGGTCCCTTACGATGTCGTCACGACCGCGGAGGCCCGCGCCCTCGCGCTCGGCCATCCGCACAGCTTCTTGCACGTCTCGCGCGCCGAGATCGACCTGCCCGACGGCACCTCGCCGTACGCCGACGAGGTCTACACGCGCGCCTGGGAGACATTCGAGGCGTTCCGGTCCAGCGCCCTGGTGCAGGAGACCGCGCCGCGCCTCTACGTCTATGGGCTGACGGTCGGCGATCACCGGCAGTTGGGGGTCGCGGCGGCGTTCTCGGTCGACGAGTACCGCAACGGCGTCATCGCCAGGCACGAGCGGACCCGCCAGGACAAGGAAGACGACCGCACTCGCCACATCACCGAGTTGCGGGCCCAGACCGGCCCGGTACTTCTGGCCTACCGCGAGGAACCAGCCCTGTCGGCGGTGGTCGACTCGGTGGTGACCGGCACGCCGCTGTACGACTTCGTCGCCGAGGACGGCGTCGGCCACACCGTCTGGGTCGCCACCGACGAGGAGACCGCGGCTCTCGAGACCGCGTTCCGCGACGTGCCGCGGTTGTACATCGCCGACGGCCACCACCGCGCCGCCAGCGCTGCCCGCGCCTGTGAGACGCTCGGCGCCGCCGCCGACGAGGACGGCGCCTGGTTCCTCGCCGTCGCCTTCCCGGAGGCCTCGACCCGCATTCTGCCGTACCACCGCGTCGTCAAGGACCTCAACGGCCACACGCCGGAGGCGCTCCTGACCGTGCTGTCGCAACGCTTCCCGATCGAAGCCGCGACTGGCGACCCGTTGCGCAAGGGACAGTGCGGCGTCTACATCAAGGGACGCTGGTACACCCTGACGCTGGGCCCCGACCACGCGGCCTCGACCGAGGATCCGATCGCCGGGCTCGACGTCTCGCGCCTGCAGGACCAGGTGTTGGCGCCCCTGCTCGGCATCGACGATCCGCGCACGGACAGTCGCATCGACTTTGTCGGCGGCAGCCGCGGCACCGCCGCGCTGGCGCGACTGGTCGACACCCGTCAGGCTGCGATTGCCTTCGCGATGCATCCCGTCACGGTCGACGAATTGATGACCATCGCCGATGCCGGCGCCATCATGCCGCCCAAGTCGACCTGGTTCGAGCCGAAACTGCGCGACGGGCTGTTGATCCACGAGATCTGACGATGCCTGACGCCTGTCGCCTGTCGCCTGGTGCCGTGGGGAGACCGTCCGTGGGGAGACCGTCGGACAAGTCCGACGGCTACGACTCCTGACAAGTCCGACGGTCTCCGACTCCTGACAAGTCCGACGGCTACGACTCCTGACTCACTCCCGACTCCCGATTCCCGACTCCCGACTCCCACTTTCGCCGACGAGGTGCGTTGATGATCGTGCTCGTGGCCGACCCGTTCGAGCAGCGGGGACTTGATGGACTGCGCGACGCCGGATGCGACGTCCGCTACGATCCGGCACTCGAGGACCAGGCACTCGCCGATGCGCTCGCGACCACCGGCGCCGACGTGCTGGTTGTGCGCTCGACCGCCGTCACCGAGCCGATGCTCGACGCCGGCCGGTTGTCGCTGGTGGTGCGCGCCGGAGCCGGCTACAACACCATCGACGTCGCCGCGGCCTCGCGCCGCGGTATCTACGTTTCGAATTGCCCCGGGCGCAACGCCGTTGCGGTCGCGGAACTGACGATCGGGCTGCTGCTCGCGATCGACCGTCGCATTCCGGACAACGTCGCGGACCTGCGGGCAGGGGTCTGGAACAAGAAGCGCTACGCCGAGGCGCAGGGCCTGGCCGGACGCACCCTCGGGCTGCTCGGCGTCGGCAACATCGGGCGCGAGGTGGCGGTGCGGGCGGCGGCGTTCGGTCTGCCACTGGTGCTCTGGAGCCGCAGCCTTGCCGGACTGGATGGCTCCCTGTCGCCGGACCTGCTCGACCGTCTCGGCTTGACCGAGGCGTCGCGACTGGTGCCGATCTCCGGTGCGCCGACGCCAACGGACGTCGCGCGTCGTTGCCACATCCTCAGCGTCCACCTGGCGCTGACGGCGGAGACTCGTGGTCTGGTCACGGGTGAGATCTTCGGCGCGCTGCCGCCGGACGCCATCTTTCTCAACACCTCGCGGGCCGAGCTGGTCGACCCGGCCGCGCTCGTCGACGCCGTCCGCAGCCGCGGCCTGCGCGCCGGCCTCGACGTCTTCGCGGAGGAGCCGGCTGGCGGGAGCGGCACGTTCGCCGATCCGATTGTCCAGGCTGCGGGGGTCTACGGCACGCATCACATCGGCGCGTCCACCGCACAGGCGCAGGAAGCGATCGCCGCCGAGACCGTCCGCATCGTCAACGCCTTCCGGACCAGCGGCCGGGTGCCCAACGTGGTCAACGTGGCGCGCCGGTCACCGGCCACGCACATGCTGGTGGTCCGGCACCGCGATCGGCCCGGGGTGCTCGCGCACGTCTTCGATCGGCTCCGGGCGCGCGGCATCAACGTGCAGGAGACCGAGAACATCGTCTTTGCCGGCGCCGAAGCGGCGGTCGCCCGCATCAACCTGGACGGCCAGCCCGACGACGCGTTGCTCGACGAACTCCGCGATGGCAACGCCGACGTGCTCGACCTCGGCGTGGTCACGCTCGGCGCATAATCACTCGATCATGTCCGTCAGCCAGCGTCTCTTCAACTTCAGTTCCGGCCCGGCGGTGCTGCCCGAGCCGGTGCTGCTCGAAGCCCAACGCGACCTCTTCATGCTGCCGGGTGTGGGCATGTCGGTGCTCGAGATCAGCCATCGCTCGAAGACCTTCGACCGGATCTTGCAGGAGGCCGAGGCCGATCTGCGGTCGGTGGCCGGCATCAGCGACGACTACGCCGTGCTGTTCCTGCAGGGCGGCGCCAGCCTGCAGTTCTCGATGCTGCCGATGAACCTGCTGACGCAGGGCCGCAGCGCCGACTACGTGTTGACCGGAGTCTGGTCGCAGAAGGCCATCGCCGAGGCCCGGCGGGTCGGTGAGGTGCGTGTGGCCGGCACGACCGAAGGCGAGCGCTTCACGCGCGTGCCCCGCCAGCAGGAACTCGACCTCGACGCCTCGGCCGCCTACGTCCACCTGACCACCAACAACACCATCTACGGCACGCAGTGGCCGGCGATGCCCGATGTCGGCGACGTGCCGCTGGCGGTCGATGCCTCGTCGGACCTGCTCGGAGCCCCGACCGACTTCTCGAGGTTCGGGGTCGTCTACGGCGGCGCGCAGAAAAACCTGGGTCCGTCCGGGGTGACGCTGGTGGTGATCAGGCGCGATCTGCTGGCACGGTCGGCCTCGACGCTGCACACGATGCTCAACTACGCGGTCCAGGCCGAGAACCGATCGCTCTACAACACGCCCAACACCTTTGGCATCTACATCCTCGGCCTTGTGCTGCGCTGGTTCAAGGCCGAAGGGGGCCTGGCGGCGATTGGCGAACGCAACGGCCACAAGGCCGCGGCCGTGTATGCCGAAATCGATCGCACCGGCTTCTACCGCGGCCACGCGGCGGCCGACTCGCGATCGCGCCACAACATCACGTTCCGGCTGCGCGACGAGTCGCTCGAAGACGCGTTCGTGCAGGAATCCACTGCCGCCGGGCTGGACGGGTTGACAGGTCACCGTTCGGTTGGCGGACTGCGCGCCTCGATTTACAACGCGTTCCCCGAGGCGGGCGTGGCGGCCCTGGTGCAGTTCATGCGCGAGTTCGAACGGACCCGCGGCTGACCGGCCGTGTCGCTCGGCCCCCGTCTCATCAACGACTTCAGGTCGCGTGACGCTGCCGGCCGTCGTAGTGTCCCTCATGCGCACGTTGCTGCTCCTGCTCGCCGTGGTCGTCGCCGGCAACATCTCGTCGACCGCATACGGCCAGGCGGCTGTGACGCGGGTGCGGGTGCTCGACGTGCTCGGCGACCCGGTCTCGGGTGCCAGCGTGGTCGTCACCAGCGGTGACGCCGTGGTCCGCGTCGTACTGACCGGCCCGGACGGACGTGCCGACGTCGGCGGACCTTCGGGCCTGCCGGCGGGGCCTGGCGTGGCGTGGCTGGTCTCGGCGCCCGGCTTCGGCGATGTTCGCGCCGACGCGCCCTCGTCGGCGACTGGAGAGGTCGTGGTCACGGTGCGCCCCGCCGCCCGCAGTGAGGACGTGACCGTGACCGCCGGCCGTCGCGCGGTGCGCGGCGCCGAGTTGCCGGCCGACGCCACGGTGCTCAGCCGGCGCGATCTCGAAGTCACCGCCGCGGGCACGCTGGACGACGTCCTGCGCTTGACGCCAGGCTTCTCGCTGTTCAGGCGCTCGTCCTCGCGGACATCCAATCCGACCACGCAGGGCGTCACCCTGCGTGGCCTGTCGGCGTCGGGGGCGAGCCGGACGCTGGTGCTGGCCGACGGCGTCCCCCTCAACGACCCGTTCGGCGGCTGGGTCAGTTGGAACCGCGTGCCGCAGGTGGCGATCGATCGCGTCGAGGTGGTGCGGGGAGGGGCCAGCGACCTGTACGGCGCTGACGCCGCCGGCGGGGTCATCCAGTTGCTCTCGGTCGAGCCGGTGTCTACCGTGGTCCGTGCCCTGGTCGAGGGCGGTGGTCAGGGGTCGGGCCGCCTCTCGACGCTGGTCGGCTCGCGTCGCGGCAGCTGGAGTGGGAGCGTCTCGGCAGAGCGCACGACCACGGACGGCGCGATCCCGATTGCCCCCGAAGTGCGTGGGCCGATCGACACGGAGGCCGGCATGGACTCGGGCGTGGTCGCCGTCCACGCGACCGGCACGGTCGCCGGCGCCTGGCGCGCTTCGATTCGTGGCCAGGTGTTCGACGAGGACCGCAAGAACGGCACGCTCCTGCAGGACAACGACACCAACCAGCGGCAGGCCAGCGCCGATCTCGCCGGCTTCGGCCGGTGGGGCGACCTGCGGGTGCGCGCGTTCAGCGCCGGGCAGGGGTACGACCAGGCGTTCTCGGCGGTCAACGCGTCGCGCTCCAGCGAGACGCTGAGCTCCCGGCAGCGCGTGGCCTCGACCATGGATGGCGGCGCGGTCGAGTATGTGCGCGCGGTCCGCGCCGTGACGCTGCTCGCTGGCGGCGACGTGCGTCAGGTCGAGGGCGATGTGATCGAGACCCGGCCGATGGGCGCGCCCACCCTGGCCAACGGTCGGCAGACGTTCGCCGGAGGGTTCGCTCAGGGCACGTGGGCGCCGTCGTCCCGCTGGGTGGTGGTCACCGGGGGACGTGCCGACCGCGTCAACACGGCCAGTGAACCCGGCGGCGAGCGGAACATCACGGCGTTCTCCCCCAAGGCCTCGGTGGTCTACACGCCGGGGGCGGGGCTCACCGCGCGGGCCAGTGTCTATCGCGCCTTCAGGGCCCCGACCCTGAACGAGCGGCTGCGCTCCTTCCGCGTCGGCAACGCGCTCACCCAGAACAACCCGGCGCTCGATCCCGAGCGCGTCGCCGGAGGCGATGCGTCCCTGGCCTGGGAGCGTCGCCGCACCGCGCTGCGCGCCACCGTGTTCAGCACACGACTCGACGACGCAGTCACCAACGTGACGATCAGCAGCACGCCGACGTTGATTACGCGCCAGCGCCGCAACGCCGGCCGGATCGCCTCGCGTGGTCTGGAACTCGAAGGGCGCGTGCAGGTGGTCGACGCCTTGTCGGTGGCCGGCACGCTGGCGTGGACGCGTGCCCGGTTCGCTTCGTCCGACGAGCCAGGCCTGGCCGGCAACCGCGTGCCACAGGTGCCGACGGCCCAGGGCGCGCTCGACGTCCGCTGGCAGCCGATCGCGCCGACCCTGCTGGCACTGCAGGTGCGCTGGACCGGCCCACAGTTCGACGACGACCGCAACGCCTTCACGCTGCGGCGATCGCAGGTCGCCGATCTGCTCGGCGAGCATCGGATTACCGGTGCCGTTCGCGGGTTTGTGGCGGCGGAGAACCTGTTCGACGCCGACTACGACGTCGGCCGGACGCCGCTCCGGACGGTGGGAACCCCACGGCGGGTGCGCGCGGGCCTGCGACTCGTGTTCTGACCGTTGTGAGCCGCGCTCAGCGGGGGCGCCCGGCGACCGGACCGCGGGGACGCCGTCGCCGTCGGCGGCGCGGCGCGTCGTCCTGGTCGACCGAGTCCGGCGGGTCGTCACGCAACAGCGTCTGCCAGTGGGTGACGACGCCCGGCGCCTGTCCATGGATTTCCACCCAGGTCAGCGCGTCCTTGAAGGCGCTGCGCTGCATCAGCGCCTGCTGGGCCTTGGCCGGGGCGTCGACGTCGAGCAGGCGTCGCTGCATCAACAGCAGGTGCCGCAGCCGGTCGATGTCCTTGCGGGCCACCTGCATCGCGCCGAGCATGGTCGGGGCTTCGCGCTCCCAGTCGTCATCCGGACGGTGGCGGTCGTCGGGCCGGAGCAGTCCGAGCGGCAGCAGCAGCGTGCCCGCGAGGATCGCGTTGGTCAGGTTTTCCGGCGCGTCGTCGAAGCGCGTGCGGTAGGCGTCGACGGCGGCGAACGCGTCGGTCAGCGGACCGTCGTCGTTGAGCAGCTCCGGTGACATGTACTCGAGCAGGCCACTGTCGGCGAGATGATCGAAGCACGAGCGCGCGTGCCCGCTGCGCAGGATCTTGTAGTACTCCTCGAGCAGCCGCGCCGGCGAGGCCTGGGCAATCAGCACGGCCTTGCGGCCGATCGCGTCCATCACGTCGTCGTCGATGCCGAAATCGAGACGCGCGGCCAGCACAAGGGCGCGCAGCATCCGGACCGGGTCTTCCACGAAGCGCACGTCCGGATCGCCGATGCAGCGGATCATGCGGCGCTGCAGGTCCTCGAGGCCGCCGGTGTAGTCGATTACCGAGAACGTCCCGATGTCGTAGAACATCGCGTTGACGGTGAAGTCGCGGCGGAATGCGTCTTCCTCGGGGGTACCGTATTCGTTGTCGCGCGAAATCGGGCGACCGGCCGACCCGACCTCGTCGGTGCCGGATTCGCGGACGATCGGGACGGCCCTGGCCGGAGCGTCACGTCGAAAGTGTTGTTCCTGCGGCTCGGCGCCGACCGTCACCTGCTTGCGGAAGGTCGCGACCTCGATCGTCTTGGTGCCGAAGCGGACGTGGGCGAGGCGGAACCGGCGGCCGATGATCCAGCAATTGCGGAACAGGCGCTTGACCTCGTGCGGGTGGGCGCTGGTCCCGATGTCGTAGTCCTTCGGACGACGACCGAGCAGCAGATCGCGTACGCTGCCCCCGACGAGATAGGCTTCAAACCCTGCCGAGTGCAGCCGGTAGAGCACGCGCAACGCATCAGGATCGACGTCCTTGCGTGACAACGCATGGGCACTGCGGGGAAGGACGACTGGGGTCACCACGTCGCGGGATTGTATCAGAGCTTGCCTGGGTGGATGATTGGAAGTGTTTGACATGAAAGCACTTAGTGCCGTCATTTCGGCGATGGCGGTGGCCGTCGTGGTCAGTCTGCCAGGACAGGCGCGGGCCCAGAC
>JACDAO010000076.1 GCA_013695405.1 Acidobacteriota bacterium
TCGACCAGTTCGCCACCGGCGGCGAGCGCCGCACGAACCGCGCCGACCAGGAACAGCGATCCGGCGACAACGACAGGACGGCCGGCACGCGAGGCCACCGCGACCGCCGTCGCTGGCGCCGGCTCGATCGCGATCGGCACAGCCGGTGCGAGCGCCTGGACCGCCGCCGCGAGGTCGGCTGCCGGCAGGGCCCGCGGCATCTCGACGGTCGTGGTGACGACCCGAGCCGCCCACGGCAGCAGCGGCGCGAGCAGCCCGGTGACGTCCTTGTCGCGCATGCAGGCGACGACCAGCGTGACCGACGTCCAGCCCGCGGCCTCCAGCCATCGGCCGAGCGCCGAGGCGCCGGCGGGATTGTGCGCGCCATCGAGCAGCAGTGGCGGCAGGCGGGTACGGGCAATCAGTTCGAGCCGGCCGGGCCAGCGCGCCTCGCTGAGTGCGCTCGCCAGCGCCCCCGCTCCCCCTCCGACCCCGCCTGCTTCGAGCGCCGCGAGCAGCCGCACCGCGACGACGGCGTTGTCGACCTGGTGCCGGCCGCGCAGCGCCAGCGGCAGCGGACCGTAGCGACGGGCTGGCGTGGTGATGGTCACCGTGGTCCGTCCGCCGGCCTCGACGGTCTCGACCTCGAGGTCTTCGTGCGCCAGCACCAGGCGCGCGTCCTGACGCTCGCAGACTCCGGCAATCACCGCCGCCGCCTCGTGCTCGCGCACGCCGCTGACCACGGTGGCGCCGCGGCTGACGACGCCGGCCTTCTCGGCTGCGATCGCCGCGAGGCTGGTGCCGAGCTGTGCCATGTGGTTAAAGGCGATCGAGGTGATGGCGGCGTACGGCGCCGCGACGACATTGGTGGCGTCGTGCCGACCGCCCAGCCCGACCTCGAGGACCGCGACGTCGACGCGCGCCTCCCGGAACAGCACCAGCGCCGCAGCCGTGGTCAGCTCGAAGTAGGTGGCCGGCCCGGGCAGGGCCCCGCGTGCACGCAGTGTCGTCTCGGCGTCGAAGACCCTTTGCAGCACGCGCTCGAGGACGTGGTCGCCCACGTCGCGCAACCCGACGCTGAAACGTTCGCGCACGTGTACCAGGTGCGGCGAGGTGTACCGGCCGACGCGCACTCCCGCCGCGTGCAGTCCCTGCGACACGAAGGCCGCGACCGAGCCCTTGCCGTTGGTGCCGGCGAGGATGACCGGCAGGTACTGGTGGTGGGGCTGGCCCAGTGCGTCGGTCAGGGCGCGAATGGCGTCGAGCCCGAGCTTGATCCCGAAGAACTCGCGCGAGGCGAGTTGCTGCAGGGGCGTCATGCCGGCGAGTGCATGAACCTCAGCGCGTCTGCCACCTGCGCCTTGAGCTGGCGGCGATCGACGATCAAATCCACCATCCCGTGGGCCAGCAGGAACTCGGCGCGCTGGAAGCCCTCGGGCAGCTTCTGGCGGATGGTCTGCTCGATCACGCGCGGTCCGGCAAAGCCAATCAGGGCTTTGGGTTCGGCGATGTTCAGGTCACCGAGCATGGCGAAGCTGGCCGTGACGCCGCCGGTGGTCGGGTCGGTCAGGATCGACAGGTACGGCAGACCGGCCCGATCCAGGCGGGCCAGCGCCGCACTGACCTTGGCCATCTGCATCAGCGAGAAGGTGCCCTCCATCATCCGGGCGCCGCCCGAGCAGGAGACGATGATCACCGGCCGGCGATGTGCGAGCCCGCGCTCGATGGCGCGGGTGATCTTCTCGCCGACCACCACGCCCATGCTGCCGCCGATGAAGGCGTACTCCATCGCCGCGACCTCGGTCTCGATCCCCTCGATGACGCCGGTGCCGCAGACGATCGCGTCGCGCAGGCCGGTCGCTTCCTGAGCCATGCGCAGGCGCTGCGAGTAGGGCTTGGTGTCGATGAACGAGAGCGGGTCGGTCGAGGCGAGGTCGTGATCGTGCTCGACCCACGGGCCGTCGAACAGCATCGCCAGGCGCTCGCGCGCACCGAGGCGGAAGTGGTGTGCACACTTGGGGCACACCTGCAGGTGCTCGTCGAGGTCCTTCTTGTAGAGGGCCTGCCCGCAGTCGGGGCACTTGACCCACACACCTTCGGGGATGCGGCTGGCCTTCTGCGCCGGGGCGATCGGCTTGGGGACGCGCTTGAACCAGGCCATGGGGTTGGGGCCGCCGGGGCGACGGGAAAGAGTAGTCAGCCCGGGCGGCTAACGCAAGCGCCGGCGGTCACCGCTGGCGCGGCACGTAGTACTGGGTGCCCTGCTGCATGTGCTCGATCTGGCGCAGCAGGTCCTCGACGTCGTCGTCGTCCTGCCAGTCGAGGTCCAGCGAGGAGGTCTCGACCACCAGCAGCGGCGCGCCGGCGTAGTGGAAGAAGAAGTGGTTGAAGGCGTCGTTGAGCTCGGCGAGGTCGTCGTCGTCGCGGCCGCGTCGTTCCGACGACCGGCGGGCGCGCTCCTTCAGGCGCTTGCGCAGGCGATCGGTCGGGCACTGCAGGTAGACCACCGCGTCGGGGGCGGGCAGGTCGCGCGAGAGCAGGTCGTAGAGTCGCTGATAGATGAACAGCTCGTTGTCATCCAGGGTCAGGTAGGCGAAGATCTTGTCCTTGTCGAACAGGTAGTCGCAGACCGTGACCTGGCTGAACAGGTCGCCCTGCCGCAACGTGTCCTGCTGCCGATGGCGGGCCAGCAGGTGGAACAACTGGGCCTGGAAGGCGGCGCCGGCCCGCCGCGCCCGGCTCTCCGCACTGAACGGGTTCTCCCCGTCGTCGAGCACCAGCCCGGCGTCGAGACGTTGACCGAGGCGCTCCGCGAGGACGGCTTTTCCGACGCCAGGAGGCCCCTCGATCGCGAGGTAACGCGTGTCCAAGATGGCGCGAAGTATACCGGCGCGATCGGAAGGCCAGCAAGTTGCTGCGTGCTAGCATCGCTCGCGATATGACCCGTGGTGTGTTGTCTGTGGTCGGCCTTGTCATCACCGCGGGATGTGCTTCGGTGCCGCCGCCGCCCCCGCCGGTCGTGGCGCCGCCGTACGACGCCAAGATCGGCAGCATCCTGCGCCTCGAGGATCATCGCGTGCTCGAGGATGCCCGCTCGCGGCCGGTTGCGCCGCCGCCGGCCGTCGATCGCCGAGGCCGCCCGCTGCCGGCCGCGGCTGCCCCTCCGGCCACCGATCTGC
>JACDAO010000098.1 GCA_013695405.1 Acidobacteriota bacterium
GGCCAGCGGTGGATCATGGCAGTGCCCTGATTTCTACCACGGTCC
The DNA here is from genome assembly GCA_013695405.1 of Acidobacteriota bacterium. GTDB lineage: Bacteria > Acidobacteriota > Vicinamibacteria > Vicinamibacterales > Vicinamibacteraceae > Luteitalea. Next base: position 46 of record JACDAO010000098.1, read on the forward strand.
GGCCGGCCCAACGGCGACCGTCGGACTCTGCTCCACGTAGCGGCGACCGCCGGACAAGTCCGGCGGCTACCTCTTGCCGGGCGCCGGCTCGGTCGGGAAGCCGCGGTTCTTCAGCAGCGCGTCGACGTCCGGTTCCCGCCCGCGGAACTGGCGGTACGCCTCGGCGCGATCGATGGTGTTGCCGTTGGACAGGATCAGCGTCTTGAACCGCTGCGCCACCGCCGGATCCCACGGATTGCCCGTCTCTTCGAACGCGGCCCACGCATCCGAAGCCATCACGTCCGACCAGAGGTAACTGTAGTAGCCAGCCGAGTAGGCATCCGAGGTGAACAGGTGGTTGAACTGCGGCAACCGGTGCCGCATCGCGATCTGTGTCGGCGCCCCAATCGCGGCCAGCGCCTCCCGCTCGAAGCGATCGGCGTCGACGACGCCGTCGAGCAGGGTGTGCAGGCGCATGTCGACCATCGCCGACGACAGGTACTCGACCGTGCTGTACCCCTGGTTGAACTTCTCGGCGCGCTTGACCTTGTCGACCAGCGTCTGCGGCATCGGCTGGCCGGTCTGGTAATGACGCGCGTACGTGTCGAGCACCTGGCGGGTCAGCACCCAGTTCTCGTGGACCTGGCTCGGGAACTCGACGAAATCGCGCGGCGTGCCGCCGAGTCCGGGGTAACTGATGTCGGCCAGCAGGCCGTGCAGGGCGTGGCCGAACTCGTGAAACAGCGTCCGCGTGTCGTCGAGGCTGATCAGCACCGGCTCGCCGGCGGCGCCGCGCACGAAGTTGTTGTTGTTGGAGGTGATCGGGGTAATCGGCCCGTCGAAGCGACGCTGCCCGCGGTAACCGGCCGCCCACGCGCCCGACCGCTTGTACTGGCGCGCGAAGTCGTCGCGGTAGAACAGTCCGACGTGCGCGCCGGTTGCCTTGGCCTTGACCTCGAAGACCCGCACGTCCGGGTGGAAGACCGGAACGGTGCCGGTGATCTCGGTGAAAGTCAGGCCGTAGAGTTGCTCGGCCATGTGGTAGGAGGCGGCCACCATCTGGTTCAGCTCGAAGTACGGCTTGAGCTCGTTGGTGTCGAGGTCGTACTTGGCCTTGCGGACCTTCTCGGCGTAGTAGAGATAGTCCCAGGGCGCGACCTCGGACGCGCCGTCGGCAGCAGCCAGCGGCTGCATGTCGGCCACTTCTTCCTTGACGCGCGCCACGGCCGGCGTCCACACCCGCAGCATCAACGCCATCGCTTTGGCCGGGTCCTTGGCCATGGTGTCGTCCATGCGCCAGTGGGCGTGACTCGCGAAGCCGAGCAGAGCCGCGCGATCGGCGCGCAGCTTGACGATGCGGGCGATGGTCGCGTTGGTGTCGTGGGCGTCGCCATGGTCGCCGCGATCCTTGAAGACGGTCCAGACCCGCTCGCGCAGGTCGCGCCGCGACGAGAAGGTCAGGAACGGATCGACCGACGAGCGGGTGTTGACGACCGCCCACTTGCCGGGCAGCGTGCGGCTCTCGGCGGCGGCCTTGTAGGCCGAGATCAGCGCCGGCGGCAACCCCGCGAGATCGCGGTCAGATTCGAGCACCGTCCAGGTGTCCTCGTCGGCCAGCACCTTCGAGCCGAACTCTGAAAACGCGGTGGCGAGATCCTGGTTGATCGCCGACAGCCGGGCCTTCTGCTCGCTATTCAGGCGCGCGCCCTGACGTACGAAGCCGTCGTACGTCCGCGCCACCAGCCGCTGCTGCTCGGCCGACAGGGCGCCCCCCGCGCGGTCCTTGTAAACCGCCTCGACCCGTGCGAACAGCCGTTCGTCGAAGGTGATCTCGTCGTCGGCGGCCGAGAGGACTGGCGAAAGCTCCTTGTCGAGCGCCTGGTACTCGGGCGAGTTGCGGTTGCTGGTCATCACCCCGAACAGCACGTCGAGCCGGCCGAGCGGGCGTCCGGACCGTTGCATCGCCTCGATCGTGTTGGCAAAGGTCGGCGCCTCGGGGTTGGCGGCGATGGCGCGAATCTCGGCGCGCTGCAACTCGATCGCGGCCAGGTAGGCCGGCTTGAACAGCTCGGGCTGGACCTGGTCCCACGGCGGGATCCCGCCGTACGGACCCGTCCATTCACGCAGGAGGGGATTCTGGGTCATGGACGCAGAGGATTGCGGGACCGGCTGCGCAGAGGCAGCTGCTGACGTGAGCAGCGCCAACAGCGCCGCGCGGCTGGTCGAACGGGAGACCT